>NZ_JBIGLU010000101.1:0-667 GCF_043658375.1 Pseudomonas sp. PsB
AGCTCAAGGTGGGACGGTATCTGGCCGGAAAACTCATGGAGGAGGCAAATCTGGAAAGCAAGCAGCGGCGTCCGCATCGGAATCGCTCCAAAGGCGTTGAAGCGTTTGTGGCCAAGAACCTGCTCGAACGTAACTTTGAGCCAACAGCAATTAACCAGGTCTGGTGCGGTGATGTGACCAGTTTGATGGTCGGGAAGCGCTGGTATCACCTGGCAGTAGTGATTGACTTGTTTGCGCGTCGGATCGTTGGCTGGGCGTTTTCCCTGATCAACGACGCCAACTTGGTTAGCAAGGCGCTGAGGATGGCAGTAGGGGTTAGGGGCAAGCATGCAGGCTTGATGTTTCACTCGGATCAAGGCTGCCAGTACACCAGTCAGCGCTTCCAGTCCGAGCTGCTTGAGCATGGTATAACGCAGAGCATGAGTCGCAGGGGACAATGCTGGGACAACGCACCAACAGAGCGTTTCTTTGGGACGCTCAAGTCAGAATGGGTGCCGCCCAAGGGCTACAAGGAAATTGAAGAAGCCAAGCAGGATATGACCAGCTTCTTCATGCGATACAACCGAATCAGACTCCACAGCCACAACGACTACCTGTCACCAATAGCTATGGAGCAGCAGGCGGCTTGATCACCGTAACCGGTGTCCGGAAATACTTGACCAGAACA
>NZ_JBIGLU010000024.1:0-87393 GCF_043658375.1 Pseudomonas sp. PsB
GGGCAAACCCGCTCCCACAGGGACCGCGACTTCCTCAGGCATGTGCGGTCTCTGTAGGAGCGGCCTTGTGTCGCGAAAGGGCCGCAAAGCGGCCCCGGCGATATGTGCTGCGCAGCTGAAGTCCTGGGGGCGCTTCGCACCCCTTTCGCGACACAAGGCCGCTCCTACAGAACCGCGCAGGGTCAGTAAGCCATGCTCCAGGTCAGGGTGTAGGTACGCCCGCGCCCTTGGTAGTCATACAGGTAAGCCGGCCCGTAAGTCGGCGAGTAGAACAGCGTCGCACGCTGCCCCCAGACCGTGCTGTACTGCTTGTCCAGCAGGTTCTGGATGCCGGCGCTGAAGGTGCCGAAGCCGGTGTCCTGGCTGCCCAGCAGGTCGAAGGTGGTATAGCCGTCGATCTCGTGGTCGGCATCGTCCTTCAGGCTGAAGGCATGGTTGGCCTGCAGCCGTGCACTGCGGCCATCGCCCTTCCAGCCGACGAACGCTGTAGCCTTGGACAACGAGGCATAGCGGGCATCGCGCTTGATCCAGCCACCATCGACATCCTCTTCCTCTGAGCGGGTCAGGTGCAGGGTGCCACCGGCTTCCCAGCCGGTCTGGAAGTGCCGGGTCAGAGCGCCCTCAAAACCGAAGTCGCGGCTTTTCTGGTCTTCCACATTGATGGTCAGGGTCTGCGAGTCGACGTTGATGATCTTGTCCGACCAGATGTAATACAGCGCCGCCTGGGCATCCCAGTCCAGGTCGGCATAACGCCAGCCCAGCTCCACCTGGCGGCTCTTGATGCCGGCCAGCGGGTTGTCGGCCACGCTCAGGCCGGGCTTGCCGTAGTACTTGGCCGGGTCGGGCAGGTCGAAGCCTTCGCCGTAGTTGGTCCATACCTGGTGGCCATTCTTGAAGTCGTAGATGGCACCGACGTTGAACAGGTTGACCTGGTAATCGTTGCTGCCGCCCGGCACACCCTTGAAGTCGCTGACGTCCACGTCCATCTGCTGGCGCCGGGCGCCGCCGGACAGGGTCAGGTTATCGGTGACATGCCAGTCCAGCTGGGCGTACACCGACACGCCATCGACCCGGTAGCTGGGGTAGCGTGCGGCCTTGCTTTCCTTTTCCAGCTCCAGGCCACCCGACTCGGACGACGTCTGGGCGTTGAAGGTGGTCTGTTCGGCATTGAAGCGCTCGCGGTCCAGGTCGACGCCGTAGGTCAGCTTCAGCGCGTCCCACTGCTTGGCGAACAGGCCCTTGAGGCTGGTGACTTCGAAGTTCTGCTGCGAGGCGGCGAAGTACACCCCGCGCGAGCCGGTGGGCGTGGCGCGGTTGTAGTACGGGAACGGGTAGAAGTTGTCGTCTTCCTTGCGGTACGAGGCCTGCAGGTAGAAGTCCTGGCCCAGCACATCGGTGTGGTGGTAGTTGGCGTTCAGCAGCAGGCGCCGGGTGCGCGGCTCCAGGTCCGACGAGTAGCCGCTGCGCAGCTCGGCGTCTTCAAGGTCGGATGGGGCGTTGTGGTTCAGGTTGGGGAAGTAGATACCGGTGCTGCCGTGGTTGCCCGAGTCATAGTACTGGGCCAACAGGTCGAGGCTCTGCTGGTCGTTCAGTTGCATCCCCAAGGTGCCGAGCACGTCGATGGTGCGGTTGTACTGCAGGTCGGTCTGGGTGTTGTCGATGAAGATCTGGTCGCCGGCGCCATCGTAGAAGGCTTCGTTCTGCTCGCCGGAAACCCCCAGGCGGGCGTTGAACCGCTCGTTGCCGCCACTGATCGACTGGGCAAAGCGGGTGGCCAGGTCGTCGCTGTTGTTGAAACCGCTGCTGGCGCCGAGCTGGGTCTCGAAGCGCGCCGGGCCGGGTTCACCCTTTTTGGTCACGATGTTGATGATGCCGCCGGTGGCGCCGCCGCCGTAGATGGCACTGGCGCCAGACAGCACTTCGACGCGCTCGACGTTGAACGGCGAAATGCTGTCGAACTGGCGCGACAGGCCGCGCGAGCTGTTCTGGCTGACCCCGTCGATCATCACCAGCACGTTGCGCCCGCGCATGTTCTGGCCGTAGTTGGTGCGGCCTTCCGGCGCCAGGTCGAGGCCTGGCACCAGCTTGCCGATGGCTTCCTTCAGGCTGACGCCGCTGTCGATCTGCTCGCGCAGCTGCTGTTGGTCGACCACCCACACGGTGCCGGGGATTTCGCTGATCGCGGTGCTGGTGCGCGAGGCCACGCTGACCTCGATCGGCTTGAGGTTGACCGCCTGCGGCGCGGCGTCGGCCTTGCGCAGGGTCACCGTGCGGGCATCGCTGAAGTGCCAGCTCATGCCGCTGCCGGCCAGCAACTGCTGCAGGGCCTGCTCGATGCTGTAGCTGCCCTGCAAGGCCGGGCTGGCCTGGCCGGCGACGTCGCCGGTGGTGTACAGCAGGTGCAGGCCGGCCTGGTCGGCGAAGGTGGTCAGGGCCTGGTCCAGCGGCTGGGCCGGCAGGTCGAGCTGGACCAGGCGGGCCTGGGTCTGGGCCTGTTCGGTGGCGGTCGAGGCAAACGCCTGCAGCGGGCCGACCAGCATGGCCAGGGCACTGCAGGACATCAGGGCATGGTGAAGCGGACCGCGGCGGCGGTGCAAGGGCTTGAGCATCAGAGGCACGAATGAGCTTCCTGACAAGTCGTAAATGAGAATTGGTTGCTGATCAGTCCCACTACGACGATCTGACTTGCAGGAACTTGCAGTGCCAAATGGAAAATATTTTTTATTTCTGTGCCGGCCTCTTCGCAGCACAAGGCTGCTCCTACAGGGATCGCAGTTCGCTGTAGGAGCAGCCTTGTGCTGCGAAGAGGCCGGCACAGGCGAATCAATGAACCACGGCCAACCACGGCAGGTAGGTCACCTTCAGCCCATAGCGCTGCTCAAGGGTCCGCAACAGGGCCTCCGGCTCATCGAGGTCGAACACCCCGCTGACCTCCATCGCCGCCAGCTTGCTATCGGACAACACGATCCGCCCATGCCGGTAACGCTCGAGCTCCGCCAGCAGCTGCCCCAGCGGCTTGCCGTTGAAGATCAGCTTGCCGCGCTGCCAGGCCATCTGCGTGCCGGCATCGGCCGCTACTGCCAGTTCATGCTCGCCAACCTTGGCTTCGCCATGTGCCAATACCACGCGGCCATCGCGACGCACGCTGAAGGTGGCCGCACTCCCCTGCACCCGCTCACCGGCCGTATCGACCACAAAGGGCCGTGAATCATCGGTGGTCTCGAACAAGGCTTCACCAGACTCCAGGACCACCCGCCGCTCACGGTCGCTGAACACTACGCTCAGGGCAGTGGCGCTGTTCAGCGTCACCCGCGTGCCATCGGCCAGGGTCACTACCTGCCGCTCACCCACCCCGGTGTGGTAATCCGCCAGCAGCACCGGCGCCTGCTGCCAACCCGCCACAGCAACGGCCAACACCAGCGCCGCAGCCACGCCCGCCTGTTTGAGCCAGTTGCGGCAATGGCGCAGGGCCTGGCCGATGTATTTCGCCACCATGCTTTCGGAAACCCCCAGGCGTTGCGCGATCTGCGCCTGGGTCAGGCCGTCGACGCGGTTGAGCAACAGCGCCTGGCGGGCATTGTCGGACAGCTGCAGCAGCGCCTGATCGAGGATCTGCAGGCGCTCCCGGGCCAGCAAGGCCGCTTCGGGGGCCGGCGCCGGGCAGGCCACCTCACCTGCCCGCTCGCTGTCGTCGTGGCTGGCGGCAATGCGCTGCTCGCGGCGCAAGGCATCGATCGCCAGGTTGCCGGCCACGCGGAAGATGAAACTGCGCGCGTGCAGCACCGGCACCGCCTGCTGGTCGATGTTCACCAGCCTCAGGTAGGTTTCCTGCGCGACGTCGGCAGCGCGCTGACGGTCGCTCATGCGCCGGGTCAGGAACTGCAGCAGGTCGTCGTAGTGCTCCTGGAAACTTGCCAGCAGGCCCGACGCGGGAGAGGTCAGCATGGGTTTGGGAACGGCCAGTAGGAGAAGTTATCGGGCGTTAATGAGAAACAGTATCTTTCATCTGGGCGGAGACTTTCAACGCCGACGCGTATTTGCCACACTGCCCATTCGCCCACTCTGGCAAGGTCGCACCCCATGGCTGCCCGTCTGCACCGCTACGCCCGCCTGTTCCTGGTCCTGCTGCTGGCCTGCGGCCTGGGGGCCTGTGCGCTGTTCCAGGCACACGACCCGGTCAATATCAGCGTAATCGGTATCGAGCCGCTGCCCGGGCAGGAGCTGGAACTGCGCATGGCGGTGAAGATGCGGGTACAAAACCCCAACGAGGCGCCGATCGACTACAACGGCATCGCCCTGAACCTGGAAGTGAACGGCCAGCCGCTGGCCGCCGGGGTCAGCGACCAGCAGGGGCACATCGGCCGTTATGGCGAAGCGGTGGTCGTGGTGCCGGTGAGCATCACGGCGTTTTCCTTCCTGCGCCAGGCCTATGGGCTGGGCCGGGTGGACTCGTTGCAGGGCCTGCCCTATGTGCTGCGCGGCAAGCTGGCCGGCGGGCTGCTGGGGACCGTGCGCTTTACCGACGAGGGCAAGCTGGACCTGCCCAAGGGCGCCTACTGGTAGGCGCCTGGCGGGGTGTGATCAGCGGTTGGCGCTGGCTGCGGCCATCAGCTTGTTGACTTCGCTGCGCACCATGTTGGCGTATTCGGGCGGCGACATGCCATCCAGCTCGGCGCGCACCCACTCGGCCCATTTGCCTTTGCGCCGTGGTTTCTCGGCGATCAACCGTGCCGCTTCGCCCTTGGCCTTGCCCAGGTTGTTCTGCCACAGCTCGAACAGCCGGGCCTTCTCTGCCTCGATCTGCGCCCGTTCCTCGAAGCTCATGTTGGCCAGATTGAAACTCATGAAGGGTACCTGCAGGTTTGAAAATGGCCGCTATCTTACACCCAGGTACTGCAACAGCCCAAAGCCGCCGCAACTTTCCCGACGCGCCGGCATCCATTGTTCAAACCACACCATCGACGAGGACGAGTTCATGGCCCGGAAAAACGCCGCGCTGGCCGACAGCGATCAAATCAAGGACCAGGTATTCAGCGAACTGCAGGCGCTGATCGAAGAATCGGAAAGGCTGCTGAACGACAGCGCCGCCCTGGTGGGTGACGAGGCGGAAACCCTGCGCGCGCAGGTAAGCCTCAAGCTACGCCAGGCGCGCCATGCCGCCGACAAGGTGCGTAGCAAGGCGCAACCGGTGGTGGAGGCTACCCAGGACTACATCGGCGGCCACCCGTGGCAGACCGTGGCCATTTCCGCCGGCCTCGGGCTGGTGGTCGGCCTGCTGCTGGGCCGCCGTCACTGACGCCTGGGCCGCCTGGTGCGAATCAGGCGGCCTGCGCCATCGGGATACCGCTGTGGAAGCGCAGCTCCTGGTCCGGTGACTGGATCAGCTCCACCTCCGCTGCGCGCACCAGTTCCACCCGGCGGGCGATGTCTGCCTCATCGCCGTAGTTGTGCGCCAGTTTCAGGTACCCCTGGTAGTGGCGCGCTTCGCTCTTCAGCAGGCCGTGGTAGAAGCGGCCCAGCTCCTCGTCCAGGTGCGGTACCAGCGCGGCAAAGCGCTCGCAGCTGCGCGCCTCGATGAACGCCCCCACCACCAGCGTATCCACCAGCTTGACCGGCTCGTGGGCGCGCACCAGGCGCCGCAGCCCCGACGCATAACGCCCCGCCGACACCGGGCGCAGCGGCACGCCGCGGCGCTTCATCAGGCGCAGCACCTGCTCGTGGTGCACCAGCTCCTCGCGGGCCAGGCGCGACATCATGTTGATCAGGTCGAGGTGGGTGTTGTACTTGGCGATCAGGCTCAGGGCGGTGCTGGCAGCCTTGAATTCGCAGTTCTTGTGGTCGATCAGCAGGGTTTCCTGGTCGGCGAGCGCCGCTTCGATCCAGGCGTCTGGTGTCGGGCAACCAAGAAAGGCGTCGATTTCGGGGATCAGGGACATGAGCGTGCAACCACAAAGAACAGGCAGGGCCGGCGATTATACCGGCGGCGGCGGGCGGCGCCAGTGACTATGCTTGATGTACATCAAGCGCCAGCGGGGGAAGCGCCGACTATAGTCAGGCATTGGTCGCCACCTTTGAAGGGAGTTAACGCCCATGCAAGCCGTCCGCAGCATCCTCGTCGTCCTCGACCCCGAGCACGCCCACAGCCGGGCGCTGACCCGGGCCAAGCTGATCGCCGGCCTCACCGGCGCGCGCCTGCACCTGCTGATGTGCGACAAAAGGCATGACCACAGCGCGCTGCTGAGCCTGCTGAGCAGCCAGTTGCATGATGACGGGTACGATAACGTCACCCATGAAGAGGCCTGGCGCGACAACCTGCACGACACCATCATCTACGTGCAGCAGGCCGAGGGCTGCGAGCTGGTGATCAAGGAACACCGCCCGGACAACCCGCTGAAAAAGGCCCTGCTCACCCCCAGCGACTGGAAGCTGCTGCGCCAGTGCCCGTGTGCCGTGCTGATGGTCAAGAGCGAGCGGCCGTGGACCGGCGGCAAGGTCCTGGCCGCGGTGGATGTGGGCAACCAGGACGAGGACCACCGCCGCCTGCATGCCAGCATCATCGACCATGGTTTCGAGATTGCCAAACTGGCCAAGGGCGAGTTGCACGTCATCAGCGCCCATCCGTCGCCGATGCTGTCGGCGTCGGACCCGGTGTACCAGTTGAGCGAAACCATCGAGCAGCGTTACCGCGAGGCGTGCAAGGCATTCCAGGCAGAGTACGACATCAGCGAAGACCGCTTGCATGTGGCCGAAGGGCCGGCGGATGTGCTGATTCCGCATACCGAGAAAATGCTCGACGCCGTGGTGACGGTGATCGGCACGGTGTGCCGCACGGGGATTTCCGGAGCGTTGATTGGTAATACCTCTGAGGTGGTGCTGGATGCCCTGGAGGGGGATGTGCTGGTGCTCAAGAGCGAGGAGGCAATTGCTCATCAGGCGGAACTGGCCCGCGGCTGAGTTTGCCTTCCTCAGGAGGACACATGATTCCTTGAAATTGCAGGGCCCCTGTGGGAGCGGGTTTACCCGCGAAAGCGGCGGTGAGTCCAACGACGCATTCGCGGGTAAACCCGCTCCCACAGGGATTTCTTACAAGAAGTATCTAGGCCAACGCTTCCTGCACCTTCGGGTCCAGCCCCTCCCCTGCATTGGCCTCGATCCATTGCGCCAGCTGCCGGCGCATCGCCGGCGTCCAGAAGCTCTGCAGATGCTGCCGTATCCCTTGCACCGCCAGCGCCCGGTCTGGCTCGCTGTCGAAGTAATGGGCAATCTGGTTGGCCATCTTGACCAGGTTCTCACTGCTCATCGGCGCACCTCGGCTTTTTCCGCAATACGGCGCTCCTTCAGCAAGCGCCGCTGCTCGTCACTGAAGTCCTGGTAGCGCTTCTGCCACTGCGAAGGCTGGAACACTTTCACCACCTCCACCGCCGTCACCTTGTACTCAGGGCAGTTGGTGGCCCAGTCGGAGTTGTCGGTGGTAATCACGTTCGCCCCCGACTCGGGGAAGTGGAACGTGGTGTACACCACCCCCGGCGCCACCCGTGCACTGACCTTGGCGCGCAGCACCGTCTGCCCGGCGCGGCTGCCGATGCCGACCCAGTCACCGTCCTGGATGCCACGGCTTTCGGCGTCGGTCGGGTGGATTTCCAGGCGGTCGGCGTCATGCCAGGCGACGTTGCCGGTACGCCGGGTCTGGGCGCCGACGTTGTACTGGCTGAGAATGCGCCCGGTGGTCAGCAGCAGCGGGTAGCGGTTGTTGACCTTCTCCTCGGTGGGCACGTAGCCGGTAAGCATGAAGCGCCCCTTGCCACGTACGAACTGGTCGATGTGCATGGTCGGCGTGCCATCGGGTGCTGCGTCGTTGCACGGCCACTGCAGGCTGCCGTGGCGGTCGATCTCGGCGTAGCTGACGCGGTGGAAGGTGGGCGTCAGGCGGGCGATCTCGTCCATGATCTCGGATGGGTGGCGGTAGTTCATCGGGTAGCCCAGGGCATTGGCCAGGGCCACGGTCGCCTCCCAGTCGGCCTTGCCGGCCAGCGGCTCCATGACCTTGCGCACCCGCGAAATGCGCCGCTCGGCATTGGTGAAGGTGCCGTCCTTCTCCAGGAACGAGCTGCCCGGCAGGAACACATGGGCGAACTTGGCTGTTTCGTTGAGGAAGATGTCCTGCACCACCACGCATTCCATGGCCAGCAGGGCCGCGGTGACGTGCTGGGTGTTGGGGTCGCTCTGGGCAATGTCCTCGCCCTGGCAGTACAAGGCCTTGAAGCTGCCGTCCAGCGCCGCTTCGAACATGTTGGGGATGCGCAGGCCCGGGTCGGGTTGCAGGGTCACGCCCCAGGCACGCTCGAACTCGGCGCGCACGCCCTCATTGGAAATGTGCCGGTAGCCGGGCAATTCGTGAGGGAACGAACCCATGTCGCACGAGCCCTGCACGTTGTTCTGCCCGCGCAGCGGGTTCACCCCTACCCCTTCGCGGCCGATGTTGCCGGTGGCCATGGCCAGGTTGGCGATGCCCATCACCGCGGTGCTGCCTTGGCTGTGCTCGGTCACGCCCAGGCCGTAGTAGATCGCCGCATTGCCGCCGGTGGCGTACAGCCGGGCGGCGGCGCGGATCTGTTCGGCAGGCACGCCGCAGACCGGGCCAAGCACTTCGGGGGCGTTTTCCGCCAGGCTGACGAAGTCGCGCCAGCGGGCGAAATCTTCGGTTTCGCAGCGGGCATCGATGAAGCGCTGGGCCAGCAGGCCTTCGGTGACGATCACGTGGGCCAGGGCGTTGAGCATGGCCACGTTGGTACCGGGGCGCAGTTGCAGGTGCAGCTCGGCGCGGGCGTGCGGCGAGTCGACCAGGTCGATGCGCCGCGGGTCGATCACAATCAGCCGCGCGCCCTGGCGCAGGCGGCGCTTGAGCTGCGAGCCGAATACCGGGTGGGCGTCGGTGGGGTTGGCGCCAATCACCAGCACCACGTCGGCCTGCATCACCGAGTCGAAGCTTTGTGTACCGGCCGATTCACCCAGGGTCTGCTTCAGTCCATAACCGGTGGGCGAATGGCATACCCGCGCACAGGTGTCGACGTTGTTGTTGCCGAACGCCGTGCGCACCAGTTTCTGCACCAGGTAGGCTTCTTCGTTGGTGCAGCGGCTGGAGGTGATGCCGCCGATGGAATCGCGACCGTACTTCAGCTGGATGCGGCGGAACTCGCTGGCGGCGTAGGTCACCGCCTCGTCCCAGCTGACTTCCTGCCATGGGTCTTCCAGGCGCTTGCGGATCATCGGCTTGGTGATGCGGTCCGGATGGGTGGCGTAGCCCCAGGCGAAGCGGCCCTTGACGCAGGCGTGGCCGTGGTTGGCGCCGCCGTTCTTGTCCGGGACCATGCGCACCAGCTGGTCGCCCTTCATTTCGGCGCGGAACGAGCAGCCGACGCCGCAATAGGCGCAGGTGGTGATGACCGCACGCTCGGGTTGGCCCAGCTGTACCAGGCTCTTTTCCGTCAGGGTCGCGGTCGGGCAGGCCTGCACGCAGGCGCCGCACGACACGCACTCGGAGGCGAGGAAGTTTTCACCACCCGCCGCCGCCACCCGCGATTCGAAGCCGCGCCCGGTGATGGTCAGGGCGAAGGTGCCCTGGATATCCTCGCAGGCGCGCACACAGCGGCTGCAGACGATGCACTTGCTCGGCTCGTAGTCGAAATACGGGTTGGAAACGTCCTTTTTCTCGGCCAGGTGGTTGGCGCCGTCGTAGCCGTAGCGCACCTCGCGCAGGCCCACCTGGCCGGCCACGGTCTGCAGCTCGCAGTTGCCGTTGGCCGAACAGGTCAGGCAGTCCAGCGGGTGGTCGGAGATGTACAGCTCCATCACGTTGCGGCGCAGGCCGGCCAGGCGCGGAGTTTCGGTGTGCACCACCATGCCTTCGCTGACCGGGGTGGTGCAGGAGGCCGGGTAGCCGCGCATGCCTTCGATTTCCACCATGCACATACGGCATGAGCCGAAGGCTTCGAGGCTGTCGGTGGCGCACAGTTTGGGAATGCTGGTGCCGAGCATGGCCGCGGCACGCATCACCGAGGTACCGGCGGGCACGGTGATGGCACGGCCATCGATGCTCAGGCTGACCTGTACCTCGCTGTCACGGGCCGGGGTGCCGAGGTCGCTGCTTTTATCAGAAGCGGGGTCGTAGAAATTGATCACTGCGCGGCCTCCGTGTGGGTCAGCCCAAAATCGGCGGGGAAGTACTTCAGCGCGCTGGCCACCGGATAGGCGGTCATGCCGCCCATGGCGCACAGCGAGCCGTATTGCATGGTGTCGCACAGGTCGCGCAACAACAGGGCCTGGTCATGCCGTTCGGTCATGTCGCTGGTGGCGATCAGCCGGTCGACCACTTCCATGCCGCGGGTCGAGCCGATGCGGCATGGGGTGCACTTGCCACAGGACTCCTCGGCACAGAACTGCAAGGCGAAGCGCGCCATGCTGGCCATGTTCAGGGTGTCGTCGGCCACTACCACACCACCGTGGCCGAGCATCGCGCCCATGGCGGCGAAGGCTTCATAGTCCAGCGGTGTGTCGAAGTGGCTGGGCGGTACCCAGGCACCGAGCGGGCCACCCACCTGCGCGGCCTTCAGCGGCCGGCCGCTGGCCGTGCCGCCGCCATAGCCTTCCACCAGCTCGCGCAGGGTCAGGCCGAAGGCGCGTTCCACCAGGCCGCCCTGGCGGATGTTGCCGGCCAGCTGGAACGGCATGGTGCCCAGCGAGCGACCCATGCCGAAGTCGCGGTAGAACGCCGCGCCCTT
Organism: Pseudomonas sp. PsB; assembly: GCF_043658375.1. Classification (NCBI taxonomy): domain Bacteria; kingdom Pseudomonadati; phylum Pseudomonadota; class Gammaproteobacteria; order Pseudomonadales; family Pseudomonadaceae; genus Pseudomonas; species Pseudomonas sp. PsB. Next base: position 10,779 of record NZ_JBIGLU010000024.1, read on the forward strand.
GGCCATGATGATGGGTACCGAGGCCAGGGTGAGTACGTTGTGCACCAGCGTCGGCAAACCGAACAGGCCCTGCAGCGCGGGTAGCGGAGGCTTGGCGCGGACGATGCCGCGCTTGCCTTCGATAGATTCGAGCAGCGCGGTTTCTTCGCCGCAGATATAGGCGCCGGCGCCGACCCGCACTTCCAGGTCGAAGGCCTGGCCGCTGCCGGCCACGTCGCTGCCGAGGTAGCCAGCGTCACGGGCGATGGCGAAGGCCTGGTCGAGCACGCGGATGGCGTCGGGGTACTCCGAGCGCACATAGATGTAGCCCTTGTCGGCACCCACGGCGAGGCCGGCAATGATCATGCCTTCGATCAGCAGGAATGGGTCGCCTTCCATCAGCATGCGGTCGGCGAAGGTACCGGAGTCACCCTCGTCGGCGTTGCACACCACGTACTTCTGCCCGGCCCCGGCGTCACGCACGGTGCGCCACTTGATGCCGGCCGGGAACGCCGCACCGCCGCGGCCGCGCAGGCCGGAATCGAGCACGGCGGCGACCACCTCGGCACCGTCCAGGGCCACGGCCGCTTCAAGGCCGGCGAAACCGCCATGGGCACGGTAGTCGTCCAGCGACAATGGGCGGGTGATGCCGGCGCGGGCGAACAGCAGGCGCTGCTGGGTCTTGAGGTAAGGGATGTCCTCGACCGGGCCCAGGGCCAGCGAGTGGCCACCAGATTCACCGGGCTCACCGGTAAAGGCGTCGAGCAAGGACGGCACGTCTTCCGGGGTGATCGGGCCGAAACCCAGGCGCCCTTGCGCGCTGTCGCACTCCAGCAGCGGTTCCAGCCAGTACAGCCCGCGGGAACTGGTGCGCTGGATGTCCAGCGGCAGCTGGCGGCGTTCGGCCTCACGTTGCAAGGCATCGGCGACCTGGTCGGCGCCCACGGCACGGGCTACCGAATCGCAGGGGATGTACAGCTTCAGCATGCTGCGTCCTCCCGGCAGGCGTTGACCAGCGCGCGCAGGCGCTCAGGGGTAAGGCGCGCATGCACCTGGCCGTCCAGTTCCAGCGCTGGCGAGCAGGCACAGGCGCCCAGGCAGTACACCGGGCGCAGGCTGATGGCGCCGTCGGCGCTGGTGCCGTGGTCGTCCAGCGCCAGCTGTTCGCGCAGTTGCGCGGCCAGCACCTCGGCGCCCCGGCTCTGGCACGACTCGGCGCGGCACAGGCGCAGGGTGTGGCGCGCCGGTGGCGTGGTGCGGAAATCGTGGTAGAAGCTGATCACCCCACGCACCTCGGCCAGGCTGAGGTTCAGGGCATGGGCAATTTCGGCGACAGCGGCATCGGGGATGTAGCCGATGTCGTGCTGGATGGCATGCAAGATCGGCAACAGCGCGCCGGGGGTATCCTTGTCACGGGCCAGAATGCGGTGGATCACAGGCAGGTGGAGCAATTCATCAGGCATACAGCGGACCTCGGCATCACGGACCCTGCCTGAATTGTTGTAAGGGCAGGTATCCGGCGTGTTCTGCTGCGGCGCGCCGGCCACGTCACGGTTGCGTGGTGCCAGCGGCCTCCTTGCCTGCGGCCGCACGTCTGCGCGCGCTGGTCCGAGGCATCCTGCAAGCATGGCACTTGTGGCGCCGGGGGGTTGCGTGCGAACGACCAGGCGCATCCTGAAACCGACGCGGGTTGTTTCTGACCTTATACAGTCTGCTGCGCTGTTGCTTAGAGAACTGAATTCGCAAGCGGTCCGCGTACCCTGTGGGAGCGGCTTTAGCCGCGAAGAATTCAACGCGGTGCATGGCACCGGCTACGCCGGTGTTCGCGGGCATGCCCGCTCCCACAGGGTGCACCGGTAGCTCAAGGAATGCGCCATACCTGTGGGAGCGGGCGCGCCCGCGAAGAATCCAACGCGGTGCATGGCACCGGCTACGCCGGTGTTCGCGGGCATGCCCACTCCCACAGGGTGCTCCGGCAGCTCAAGGAATGCGCCATACCTGTGGGAGCGGGCGCGCCCGCGAAGAATCCAACGCGGTGCATGGCACCGGCTTCAGGCCACCGCCTTGTCCACGCTGCGCCCGGCCTCCAGTTCACGCACCAGCGGCAGCACATGTTCGCCGAAGTACGCTACTTCCTCCTGGAAGTGCAGGAACCCGGACAAGATCAGATCCACACCCACCGCCTTCAGCGCAACGATGCGCTCGGCAATCTGCCGCGGTGTACCGATCAGGTTGGTCTTGAAGCCATCGTTGTACTGCACCAGGTCTTCGAAGCTGGACCTGGCCCAGTTACCCTCGCCCTCCGGGCTAGCAGAACCGGCATGCTTCACTTCCTGGCCAAACGCCCGCACCGCCTCGGGGTTGGCCTTGTCGATGATCTCCTGCAGCACCGCACGCGCCTGCTCTTCGGTGTCGCGGGCGATGATGAAGGCATTGACTCCAACCTTTACCGAATGGCCGTTGGCCGCCGCCTTGGCGCGGATATCGTCGACCTGCGCCTTGATCCCTTCCACGCTGTTGCCGTTGGTGAAGTACCAGTCCGACACGCGCGCCGCCATGTCCCGTGCGGCACGCGAGCTGCCGCCCTGGAAAATCTCAGGGTGCGGCTGCTGCAGCGGCTTGGGTTTGAGGTTGTAGTCGCGAAAGCGATAGAAGTCACCGTTGAAGGTGAAGTTGTCCTGGGTCCAGATGCCCTTCAGCGCGCGGATGAATTCTTCGGAACGGCGATAGCGTTCGTCGTGGTCCAGCCAGGGTTCGCCGATGGCGTGGAACTCGCCCTTGAACCAGCCCGAGACCACGTTGATGGCGATGCGGCCGTTGGTGAACTGGTCGATACTCGCCAGCTGCTTGGCCGCCAGCGCCGGGTTCCATGGGCCTGGCAGGATGGCGGCGATGACCTTGAGCTTTTCCGTGGCAGCGAGCAGCGCGTGGCTAATGGTGACCGACTCGTGCTGGTTGTCGGCGCCGTAGCCGGCGGTGAAACGGATTTGCGACAGGGCGTAGTCGAAACCAGCCTGTTCGGCGATTTGCGCGAGCTTGCGGTTGTAGTCGATGTCCCAACTGGTGCGCTGTTCGATGGTGCTGACCACCAGGCCACCACTGACGTTGGGGACCCAGTAGGCGAACTTGATCGGGGCTTGGCTCATGGTAAGGCTCCTTGGTGATCCTCGGGTTCAAGGAGGCAGGAGCAGCAAACATGCCAGGCTTTAAAGTGTTTTTATTTCAATTGGTTAGCTGAAATTGGCGGCGATGTTGGCTGCATGCGGTCGAACAAGCTGCTGGATCGCTGTTGCCTGTACAACATCGCCGCCCCGGGGGCAGGTCAGCGGTTCTTGCGCATGCCCATATGCGCGTCATCCATCAGCGCCTTGGCCATGTCGCAGAGAAAGTGCGAAGCCCAGACCAGCACCGGTTCGTTGTCCATAACCCCGATAAACGATGCTCGCCGAGAGCAATCCATCAACACCGACGCTTGTTCGATGGCATGGTCGCAGCAGTTTCCCGCCTCTACGCGGAACAGTTTCTTGCCGTCCAGCACACCGTCCAGGAACGTGGCCGCACCTACGGTCAGGCCCAGTGTGCCGGTGTCGTCATCCAATTCCTTGTCCATCTGAAACCCTCTTTTGAATCTGCCGGCCAGTGCGATTTCCCGGTTGCAGTCCCTGGCAGGAAAACCACACCGCCCAGGCTGGCAAATTTTGAAAATCAGCTCATCAGTGCAATGTATGCACCGGCTGCCCGTCCCGAAGCTGCACCTGCGCAATCGCCGACTCCAGCAGCGTGCGCACAGCCTCCATTTCATGCATGACCGCCAGGGTCATGATCGTGGCGGGAGATCTGGGGAGCGAGGCTATCGCGTGATGGCCTACGGACAAGGCGCAGAGCACGTATTCCGTGGCCTGGATCAGGGTGTCTTCCAGGTGATGGGGTGACTCAGTGGAGAAAGGTGGATCGGGAACGAGTTTCAGCATGACAGCCTCCAGACAATAACAAGTCGGACCGTCGCCAGATCACTTGCAGATGATAGGGTGGCGGCTACATGCGGGCCTGCAAGACCGGGCTTGGAGGTCGATTCCCGGCTGGCCCGAAGACCACCCGCACGCAGCCACCGTTGAACGAAGCCAACAGCAAACTGAGACCAAACCAAGCATCGGGCTTGCAGACCCGGTCGTTGAATTTGCAACGACAGGGCGAGACTAGGGGGCTCAGGTTTCCATCGCAATGGTGAAACGGCTTGAAAAGGATGATTCAGAAATGGACTACACGGAAGGGGAAAAAACTGATTCGGTCTTGTAGGACCAGCTCACACCGACGCACCAGAACCATACGCTCAACGTTTTTTAGGCTTACAATTTCCAGACTTGGCAGCAATTGACTATCAGGCTTCAACGCCGATAATTGCCCCCAAGTTTTCAGTAATCGCAGCAAAATCCGAGCAGCAAATGGAGGTATTCATGCCAGTCAAAGCAGCAGCACCGGCGCTCATCGTCGCCGCGCTCGCATTGGTGGGTGATTACACAACTCTCTCACTTCAATCACGTGCCGTTGAGGTTCGTGAAGCCAGCGCTACCCCCCCCTCTTCCCCTGACCTGCGCAGCGTAATCGCTGAGCTGACTCATGGCTGGCTGGTCCTGGAGTCGATCTATTCGAGGCGTGTTGTTGCACTCATGAAATCGGATACCTTCGACCAGACCAAATACCTCAAGAATGCTGAGTTGCTCAAAGCGGTAAGGCAGTTGGAGGGCGGACTGCAAGCGGCAAACGTGCCAACCGCTCTTTACGATGAGCACCAGAACCTGCGCCGAGCAGTGGCCAAGGTACGCAGCAAAATGGTTGTCATCGATGGGATCTACCAGCAGTTCTTCCTCACGCCGGATGAGTTCCAGAGCGCACTGAGTGCCCCTGGCCTTCGCGATCTTGCCGATCACACTACCCGCAAGCTCAACCGACTGGCGTAAGGTGACCAATGCCAGTCGAGGTTTCATTTCATCCCGAAACGTTTGAAGAGTTCTTCCTTCCTGTAGATGCGAAACATCCCGGCTTGTCGGAAGTGTTGAAAAGCGAATTCCTACGCTACATCGAATCCAGGCGCCAACTCATCCCCTCGATATTCGGGCGGGACGTACCTTACACGCAGCCGCCACTTGCGTTTCAGGCTAGTCTGATGCACATCCATATCTGCATCCCACCTGCCCTATTCCCCAAAAACGTTCCTCAGCATGACAGAGTTTGCAAGATGGGACGGCCGGGTGATGACGCAGCACTCATCTACGTCCAGGGCGAGTTGTATGAAGATCGCTATCTGATACTGGCCTTTTTATGGCCGGATGCGCACACCAAAGCCCGGGATATTTCGACCATGCAGTATCTGGCTCGACTGGCGAAAGAATGGCGCGATAACAATTGATCGCGATTATCCGAAACGACGGCGTGACTCTCGGATGGCTGGCATAGATTGAGATGTAAGGGCGACCACGCCATCGCAACGGAAACACACACCCACCAGGATATCCTTGACCACCCCTTGACCATCGCTGAACGGTACATCACGACGGGCATAGCCTGTTCGCGGGTAAACCCTCCCCAGGGAACACCTCGCTCAGGCATTCAACTACACGAAATCCGGCGCTGCTCAGCGCCACGGCGGCGGGCGGGCTCTCATAGAGCAGCACATAACTCATTGCATTAGCAGGGAACCTGTGGGAGCGGCTTTAGCCGCGAACACCGGCGCAGCCGGTGCCATGCACCGCGTTGGATTCTTCGCGGCTAAAGCCGCTCCCACAGAGTACGCGCCAGCACAGGCCAAGCGGTGAAGACTTCTTCCGGCTGCTAAAGGATGCTTTCGACCTGTTGTGGCAGGAGGGCGCGCACCACCCGAAGATGATGAGCGTGGGCCTGCATGGATGGATCAGTGGCCATCCTGGTCGTGCGATGGCGCTGGCGCGCTTTCTCGATTACGTGCAGGGCCACGAAGGGGTGTGGGTCTGCCGGCGCGAAGAGATTGCCAGGCACTGGATAGCCCAGTTCCCCGCCTGAGCGGTCAGTCGTTCGCAACGGGACGCGCGCCCGGTAGTCCTGGGGAGAAGCGGACAGTAAAGAACAGCCCGGCAGCAAACCACCGGGCCGGAAGCCATCAACGTTGCGAATCGAGCATTTCGTGCTCCGTCACTACCTGCTGGGCCTTGGCGTAGCTTTCGATCAGCAGGCGGTAGTGCGGGAAGATCAGGCTGTAGGCCTCGGCCCATTGCGCGGCGTCCGGGCGGTTCCAGGTGCGCTGGATTTCCGAGGCGACTGCGGCGGTATCCATAGGCACCACGCCGGCCTGTACGACGCGGGCCAGGGTGATTTCCTGGGCCGCCTTGGAATAGGTGCCGGAGGCGTCGATCACCGCGAACACCCGGTAACCGGCATTTACCGCTGCGATCGCCGGGAAGGCCATGCACACGCTGGTGATGGTGCCGGCGATCACCAGGGTCTTCTTGCCGGTGGCCTCCACGGCGGCGACAAATTCGAGGTTGTCCCAGGCGTTGATCTCACCCTTGCGCGCCACGTACTGCGCATGGGGTGCAGCCTCGTGGATCTCTGGGATCAGCGGGCCGTTGGGGCCCTGCGGCACCGAGGCGGTAGTGATCACCGGGATCTTCGCCAAAGTGGCGATCCTGGCCAGCGTGACGGCGTTGTTGCGCAGTTCGGTCATGGGCATGTCCTTGACCGTCTGGAACAGGCCGCTCTGGTGGTCGATGAGCAGCATGGCGGTGTCGTCGGGGTCGATCACCGGGCGCTGGCCGTTGAAGTTGGCAATCTGCGAGAAGTTGGTCATGTCGGTTCTCCTGACAGGGCATCCGGGCCGGGAAACCCGCGCCTCCTGCGCGGGCGTTCATCCGGACCAGGCGAAGCCTGAGTCCGGGGTGTGACATAACGGGCAATCTGCCCGAAACGTCCGCTCTGTTATGGAGGTCACGATACGGATGGAACAATTGCCTCGGTAGTTGGCAAAAATTACTATCAGTGTTCTGCCAGAGGAACACTGAAATGGAAGACCTCAACGACCTCTACTATTTCGCCCAGGTGGTGGAGCACGGCGGTTTCAACCCGGCCGGCCGCGCACTGGGTGAACCCAAGTCGAAGCTGAGCCGGCGAATCGCCGGGCTGGAGGAGCGCCTGGGCGTGCGGCTGATCCAGCGTTCGACGCGGCACTTCTCGGTGACCGAGATCGGCCAGGTGTTCTACCGGCACTGTGTGGCGATGCTGGTGGAAGCGGCGGCGGCCACCGAGGCCGTCGAGCAGCACCGCGCCGAGCCGCGCGGGGTGGTGAACCTGAGCTGTCCCACGGCGCTGCTGAACTTCTGGGTCGGCCCGATGCTGGCGCGATTCATGGTGCGGTACCCGCTGGTGGCGTTGCATGTGCAAAGCACCAACCGCCAGGTGGACCTGATCCAGGAAGGCATCGACATCGCTTTGCGGGTGCGCTTCCCCCCACTGGAGAGCAGTGACCTGGTGATGAAGGTGCTAGGCGAAAGCCGGCAGCATGTGGTGGGCGCCCCGGCATTGCGCGAGCACCTGCCGGCAAGGCCGACCCCCGCTGATATTGCCGCCCTGCCGACGCTGCACTGGGGCGCGGTACAGCGCGAATATTACTGGCAACTGGACGGCCCCGAGGGCGCCAGCACGCAGGTGCGCTATCAGCCGCGAATGGTCACCGACGACCTTGTCGCCCTGCGCCAGGCCGCGCTGGCAGGTGCCGGCGCGGTGCACATGCCCGCCGTGGTGGTGCGTGAAGACCTGGAGGACGGCAAGCTTGTGAATCTGCTGCCGGACTGGGCGCCCCGTACCGGGGTTGTCCATGCGGCCTATGCGTCCCGTCGCGGCTTGCTGCCGTCGGTACGGGCACTACTGGACTTTCTTGGCGACGAATTTGCCAACAGCGGGATCAGCTAGCGGCCTGCCCTGCCGGACGCGCCAAGCACAGCCTTGCGCTGGCATTTCACCAGGACCTTGCGGCCTGTTTCGACAAAGGGCGTGACAATTAGGCTATAGACCGTCAGGTAACGCTGGTGGTCTTGCTCGCCGGTGCCGAAGCGGATGCTTTCGGGCGTTGATGTGGTGACATAGAGCGTGCCGAACATCCAGTCCCAGAGGGACAGGTTGGTGCCGAAGTTACGGTTGAAATGGCGCGGGGCGTCACTGTGATGGATCTGGTGCTGGGCCGGGCTGTTAAACACATGTTCCAGCTGCGGGCCGAACGACAGCCAGACATGGCTATGCCGCAGGTTGGCCGCCAGGCTGTTGAAGATGAACACCAGGTAGGTCACGCCGAACAGGGTGTAGCGGCTGACTTCACCGCCGCAAAGGTACCAGAAGCATCCGGCGTAGAAGCCGATGCAAATGCCGGTGCTCAGTTTCTCGACGATCTTTTCCACGAAATGCACCCGGCTCGCCGTCGCCGGCACCAGCACAGGCGCCGAATGATGGACCTTGTGAAAGGCCCAGAGCCAGCGGGAGTGAAAGGCCCGGTGCGCCCAGTAATGGATGAAGTCCTTGAGCAGGAACACCCCCAACCCGTAGAGCAGGGACAGTGCAAGGTTCTCGCCCAGGCGCGGGCGCGCGCCCCAGAGGTTGCTGAAAAAGGCCAGGTAATCGCCGGAGCGCAGGATGTAGGGGTCGACCAGATGGATGACGGGCAGCACCAGCGCAACCTTGAGGATGGCCCGCACGAAGTAGTAGCGGTAGTCCAGCAGCGCCGAGGGATGCAGATGTACCCGGGCGCCACCGATGAATTGCCAGAACGATTGGGCGTCGCTCAGGCCGCGCTGCTTCCTGAAGCGGAACAGGCCATAGGCTGCGCCATAGGAGATGCAAAGGAACAAGGCCCCGAAACGGCCGTTCAAATTGAAAATGCCGAGAAACTGGTCGGTAACGGGCGTGATCACCCAATCGGTCACGTGCTCATAGACAAGCGACAGGGCATCCACGGAACGTCAGCCTCGGCAAAAGGGACGCAATTGTAAATCAGATTGATTTACTCGAGTGGCTTTCTGCATGAAGTGGTGCTTCAAGCACCGGGTAATCGATTGCCCCCCACCCGCAAAACACAACACACCGATTGACAACTGCAGGAGGAAGGACAACTATCCGGCCGCCTTTATGCGAAGCTTTATCATTATCAATACGCTTCTCATCATTGCGCCCGCATAGTCCATCGAAAGGAGCCAATGGATGTCCGCCTGTTTTTCTCCCCCCGCCTTCAGCATTCGCCAAGCCGCACTGGTAGCAAGCCTTTCTGGCTCGCTGCTGGCCAGTGCCAATGCCTGGGCCGTGCCTGTCAGCTACAGCATCCCGGCGGGGCCGCTGGGGGCCGCAATCAATCAGTTCGCCACGGCAAGCGGGGTGACTGTCAGCGTCGGCAACGAAGAAATCGCTGGCCTGCGCAGTGAGGGACTGCAGGGCAGCTACGAGCTGGAGCAAGGCCTCGCGCAACTGCTGCAAGGCAGTGGCCTGCAGGTGCTGCAAGCGGGAGACAAGCACTACATGTTGGCCCGCCCGAGCCAGGATGGCACGATGGAACTCGCTGCAACGACGGTCTCCAGCGTGGGGCTGGGTGCCACCACCGAAGGCACCGGCAGCTACACCACAGGTTCGGCCAATACGGCAACCGGGCTGCGCCTCTCGGCACGCGAGACACCGCAGTCGATCAGCGTGGTGACCCGCCAGCAGATCGAAGACCAGAACCTGAACGATGTTGCCCAGGTACTGGAACAAACCCCAGGCGTGGTCGTCGACAGCATGGGGCCGGCCGGCAGCGACGCCAATCATATCTACGTACGTGGTTTCGAGGTCGGCACCATCCAGGTCGACGGCCTCAACCGGCCTGACAGCTTTGGCTTTCGCGATGACCTTGCCGACATGGTGTCGTATGACCGGGTCGAGGTGGTACGCGGGGCCACGGGGCTGATGTCCGGCACCGGTGACCCCGGTGCGACCGTCAACCTGATCCGCAAGAAGCCGACCTTTGAAACGCAACGCAAGCTGACCCTGAAAGCAGGCTCGTGGGACACCTACCGCACCGAGCTGGACGTGTCCGGCAAGCTGTCGGAAAGCGGCAATGTACGCGGGCGCCTCGTGGCCTCGAACACCGACAGCCAGAGCTACGTCGACCGCCAGTCCCTGGAGCGGCAGGTGGGCTATGGGGTGCTGGAATGGGACATCACCGACAGCACGATGCTGACCGTGGGGGCGGAGTATCAGGAAATGGACAACGACGGCGCCGGTAACCACGGCTTCCCGATGTTCAACTCCGATGGCAGTCACTTCAGCCCTTCCCGCTCGTTCAACTCGGCCTCGGAATGGAGCTACCACAAGCGTCGCACCAAGACCCTGTTCACCACCCTGGATCACGACCTGGCCAACGGCTGGCACCTGAAATTCAATGCTGAGCACAGTCGCCGAAGCTATGACGACGTATTTGCCACCGCCGCCAGCGGCACCGTCAAACCTGATGGCAGCGGCATCCAGACCTGGACTGGCCGTTGGGCAGGCGAACCTCGGCAGACCTCGTTCGACCTGTCGGCTACGGGCCCGTTCGAAGTGCTGTCGCGGGAGCACCAGGCGTACGTCGGGCTCAGCCACTACCGGGCCTACTACCGCAACGACGGCTACCATCTGTGGACCAGGCAAGATATCGACAACATCCATGAATGGGATGGCTCGTTGCCAATACCTGACGCCATCCACAACAAGACGACGGAAAATGCGCTGGACGAAACCCAGGACGGCCTGGTGGCTTCGGTGCGCTGGAGCCTGGCCGATGGCCTGTCACTGATTACCGGCGCACGGGTGATCGACTGGCGACGTGACGAAACCGAGGAGCAGTTGGCGAGCGGCGAAACCAAACCCTCGCGCAGCGAAACCGGGGTCGTCACCCCTTACATCGGGCTGGTTTACGACATCAATGACAACTGGTCGGCCTATGCCAGCTACACCACCATCTTCAACCCGCAAGACAAACAGACTGCATCGGGCAGCTACATCGACCCGTTGGAGGGCGTGAACTACGAGCTAGGCCTGAAGAGCGAGTTCTGGGACAAGCGCCTGACTGCTGCACTCAGCGTGTTCGAAGTGCACCAGGACAACCTGGCCGTGAAGGACGGTGCCAACAAGGCGCCAGACGGCAACCAGGCCTACCGGGCCGAGTCCGGCACCAAGACCCGCGGTTTCGAAATGGAAATGGCGGGCGAGATCCTGCCTGACTGGCAAGTATCGGCCAGCTACACCTATGCCGTGAGCAAGAACTCGGATGGCGACCGCCTGCTTACCGAAGTGCCCCGCGACACCCTCAAACTGTTCACCAGCTACCGCCTGCAGTCACTGCCGCAACTGAAAGTGGGCGGCGGTGTGCGCTGGCAAGGATCGGAGTACGAGAAAAACGCAGGCCCCAACAAGGAGACCTTCACCCAGGGTGCCTACAGCGTGGTCAACCTGATGGCGCAATATGCCTTCACGCCGCAAACCAGCGTCTCGCTGAACCTCGACAACGTTTTTGACAAGACCTACTACACGGCGATCGGCTCGCGTGGCTGGTACGGCAGCCCACGTAGCGCCACGGCCACGTTGGTATACGCGTTCTGACCCAGCCGGCGCTCGCTGCCGATGCCCGGCAGCGGCGCCGAACAAGTATCCATATTTGGCGCAGCCAGTAACACATGCGCACAATATATGTGTACAAATTTCCCACCTCCAGGCTCGCATCAGAGGTGACGGCGACCAATAAAGAGGATACAAAAGCCCGAGAACCGCCAACTCCAAATGCTCGGCGGGTTGGTACGAATCTTGTTTGTATACAAAACCAAAAATAAAAGTACACAAGAGTTACGGAGTCCCGATGGCGTCAATTTCACGTTCCGGTGTCAGCCAGCTTGATGTTCTCCCTGCCGAAACGGCTGGGCCCACTCAGTTGGAGTTGAGCCTGCGCCTTTACAGTGCCGACCTTGCACCGACCCGTGCGGCAAATCGCACCTGGGGCCGCTACAGCCTGTTTGCACTGTGGACCAACGATGTGCACAACATCGCCAACTATTCCTTCGCCATCGGCCTCTTCGCCCTGGGCATGAGCGGCGCACAGATCCTCGCAGCCTTCGCGCTCGGCGCACTGGTGATCTACGGCCTCATGAACCTGTCCGGCTACATGGGGCAGAAGACCGGCCTGCCCTACCCCGTCATGTGCCGGATCAGCTTCGGCATCCATGGTGCGCAGATCCCGGCATTGATCCGCGCGGTAATCGCCATCGCCTGGTTCGGCATCCAGACATACCTCGCTTCGGTAGTGCTGCGCGTGCTGCTTACCGCCATCGCTCCCGACCTCAAGCCCTACGACCAGAACTCGATCCTCGGCCTGTCGACCCTGGGCTGGATAACCTTCCTCGGCATCTGGTGCGTGCAGGTGGCGATCTTTGCCTATGGCATGGAGATGGTGCGCCGCTACGAATCCTTCGCCGGGCCGATCATCCTGGTCGCCTTCGCAGGCCTGGCGGGCTGGATGTACTGGCGCAGCGGCCTGTCGATTTCCTGGTCCAGCGGCAACGCGCCGACCGGCTCCACGATGTGGCTGAAGGTGCTGGGTGCCGCCGCGCTGTGGGTCTCGCTGTACGGCACCATGATCCTCAACTTCTGCGACTTCACCCGCAACTGCCCGGACAAACGCACCATCAGCGTGGGCAACTTCTGGGGCCTGCCGGTGAACATGCTTGGTTTCGCACTGATCGCCGTGGTGCTCGCCGGTGCGCAGTTCAGCATCGACGGCAAGCTGGTGCAGGGCCCGACCGAGATCGTTGCAGCCATCCCGAACACCGCCGGCCTGGTGCTGGCCTGCCTGGCCTTCCTGATCGTCACCGTGGCGGTGAACATCATGGCCAACTTCGTCGCCCCGGCCTACGTACTCACCAACCTGGCCCCGAACCTGCTGAACTTCCGCCGCGCTGGCTTGCTCAGTGCCGCCATCGCCGTGCTGATCCTGCCCTGGCACCTATACAACAGCCCGTCGGTGATCGTGTATTTCCTCGGCGGCCTGGGCGCCCTGCTCGGCCCACTGTACGGGATCATCGTCACCGACTATTACCTGGTTCGCCGCAGCCGGGTGAACCTGCCGCAGCTGTATAGCGAAAGCAGCGAGGCCGCCTATCACTATCGCGGCGGGGTCAACCTGCGCGCCGTAGCGGCATTCATCCCGGCGTCGCTGATCGCCATCGTGCTGGCGCTGGTGCCGGCGTTCGAAACGCTGTCGCAGTTCTCCTGGTTCTTCGGCGCGGGCCTGGGCGGGCTGATCCACTATGCCCTCGCCAACCGCAGCGCAAGGTACCTTGAGGTTTCCGGCGAAAGCATCGCAGTGGATAGCACGCACCACTGACCGGGGCTGCCAGCGCGCCCTGATCACGGCCAGCGCGGGCCCCTGTAGGAGCGGCCTTGTGTCGCGAAAGGGCTGCGCAGCAGCCCCAGCAATTTGTGCCTCTGCGCTGAACCCCTGGGGCTGCTACGCAGCCCTTTCGCGACACAAGGCCGCTCCTACAAGGGGCTCAGCAGCCAGCTGAGATGCCCGCTCGCTCGGCAGGACCATCCGACCTGTTTCCAGACGCATGCCCTGCTCTCTTGGTAAACTAGCCGCCTGCCCTGGCAATCACCGATCTCCTGCCGCCGACTTTTGCTACGTCGCGCCCTCGGTTTGCTACAAACACCCTCGAAATTGCTGAATTTGGTACAAGACACGTTGAACGATATGACCACAAACCCAGGCTCTAACCCAGCAACCACGCGCCCTGAGCCTTCCCGTCGCTTCAGCGTTGCACCGATGATGGACTGGACAGACCGCCACTGTCGCTTCTTCCTGCGCCTGCTCTCCAAAAACACCCTGCTCTACACCGAAATGGTCACTACCGGTGCCCTGCTGCACAACGACGCCCACCGTTTTCTGCGCCACGACGTCTCCGAGCACCCGCTGGCCCTGCAACTGGGCGGCAGTGTGCCGGCCGACCTGGCTGCCTGTGCCCGCCTGGCCGAGGAGGCTGGCTACGACGAGGTCAACCTCAACGTCGGCTGCCCGAGTGACCGGGTGCAGAACAACATGATCGGCGCCTGCCTGATGGCCCACCCGGCGCTGGTGGCCGATTGCGTGAAAGCCATGCGTGACGCGGTGTCGACCCCGGTGACGGTCAAGCACCGCATCGGCATCAATGGCCGCGACAGCTACGCCGAGCTGTGCGACTTCGTCGGCCAGGTGCGCGAGGCAGGTTGCCGGAGCTTTACCGTGCATGCGCGCATCGCGATCCTGGAAGGGCTGTCGCCGAAGGAGAACCGTGAGATTCCGCCGCTGCGCTATGACGTGGCGGCGCAGTTGAAGGCGGACTTCCCCGACCTGGAGATCGTGCTCAACGGCGGGATCAAGACCTTGGACGAGTGCCAGGCACACCTTGAAACCTTCGATGGGGTGATGCTGGGGCGCGAGGCGTACCACAACCCTTACTTGCTGGCCGAGGTGGACCAGCAGTTGTTCGGCAGCGAGGCGGCGGTGGTCAGCCGCAGCGAGGCGCTGGCGCAGTTGCGGCCTTATATCGTCGCGCACATGGAAAGTGGTGGCGCGATGCACCACGTTACCCGGCATATTCTGGGGCTGGCCCAAGGGTTCAAGGGGGCGCGGCGCTTCCGTCAGCTGCTGTCGGCGGATATCCACAAGGCGGCGGAGCCGCTGGCGGTGTTCGACCAGGCGGTGGAGCTGTTGCAGGGGCGGTAACCCGGCCCAAGCATCTGACGCGGTCGGGTGTAGGAGCGGCCTTGTGTCGCGAAAGGGCTGCAAAGCAGCCCCGGCAATTTGTGCATCAGCGCTGAAGCCCTGGGGCTGCTTTGCAGCCCTTTCGCGACACAAGGCCGCTCCTACAAGGGGTCGCGACAGCTTCAGACGTGTGCATACGGAACCTCGGGGCCGCTTGCGACTCGAATCCTCACCTTTCGCACCGCGCTTCGCGAGCCCTTGAGTGGCCGTCGGGGCTCGGGTAATGTCGAGTCATTGCACAGGACAGAGCACGCCCATGACCTCCAAGCTGGAACAACTCAAGCAGTTCACCACCGTGGTCGCCGACACCGGGGACCTGGACGCCATCACCCGCCTGAAACCGGTCGATGCCACCACCAACCCGTCGCTGCTGCTCAAGGCGGCGGCTATCCCGGGTTACGCCGAGCTGCTCAAGCAGGTGAAGGCCGATGCCAAGGGTAATGTCGACCTGGCCTGCGACAAGTTCGCAGTGGCCGTGGGTTCGGGCATCCTCAAGGTCATCCCGGGGCGTATCTCCACCGAGGTCGATGCCCGCCTGTCGTTCGATGAACCCGCCCTGCTGGCCAAGGCGCGCAAGCTGATCGAGCTGTACGAAGCCGCTGGCATTGGCCGCGACCGCGTGCTGATCAAGCTGGCCTCCACCTGGGAAGGCATCCGCGCCGCCGAAAAGCTGGAAAAGGAAGGCATCCAGACCAACCTCACCCTGCTGTTCTCCTTCGCCCAGGCCCAGGCCTGCGCCGATGCGGGGGTGTTCCTGATTTCGCCGTTCGTGGGCCGTATCTACGACTGGTACAAGAAGAGCACCGGCAAGGAATACGTGGGCGCCGAAGACCCGGGCGTGCAGTCGGTCACTCGCATCTACAACTACTACAAGGCCAACGGCTACAACACGGTGGTCATGGGTGCCAGCTTCCGCAATATCGGCCAGATCGAGCAACTGGCCGGCTGCGACCGCCTGACCATCAGCCCAGAGCTGCTGCAGCAGCTCAGCGATGACCAGGGCGACCTGCCACAGGTGCTGAAGCCGGGCAATGCCGGCGAGCCCAAGCAACAACTGAACGAAAGCCAGTTCCGCTGGGCCATGAACGAAGATGCCATGGGTACCGAGAAACTGGCCGAGGGCATTCGCCAGTTCGCGCGGGACCAGGAGAAGCTGGAGAAGTTGATGGCTGAAAAAGCCTGATACATTTCGGGATTGCCTGACGGGCGGGAAGTGTTCAGCATTTTCCGCCCGTTTTGTTTTACCGAGTCGTAGTTGTGTATTTGTTTCTCGGGCCTCTTCGCGGGCACGCCCGCTCCTACAAGCGCCGCCATGCCTGTGGGAGCGGGCGTGCCCGCGAAAGGGCCCGCATAGCCACCTGAGCTGTCGATGACCTCCTCTACCCCATTGCCCCTCGTACTCGCCGGCCCGGTACCGCGCCGCCTGGAACCCCAGCGCCTGGCCATCTGGCTGGTCGCCACGCAACCGCTGCAACCCGAATTCATCTTCCCGGCAAGCGAGGCCCAAGTCGATTGCCAGGTGGTCGCGGTGGGCCAGCACGCCTTCATCCACCTGCTGGACATCCACTTCGCCCAGCCGCTGCCCTGCAACCAGCTGCTCGACTATGACCTGCTCATAAACGGCCAGGGCATCGCCGGCTGGGCACCGCACCTGCTCTACCCCGGCGCCCGGCGCCCAAGCCTGGTGCTGCGCGATCGGCTCGACCACCTGCTGCACGGCTCCTGCCGCAAGCCGCATTTTCCGGCCGCCGATGGCCTGCTCTGCGCCGACCGCCTGCTGCAGGCCTGCGAAACCCCCGCGGACCGCCCCGCCGTGCTGCTGATGACCGGCGACCAGGTCTATGCCGACGACGTCGCCGGCCCGATGCTGCGCGCCATCCACAGCCTGATTGCGCGCCTGGGCCTGTTCGACGAGCAACTGGAGGGCGCGGTGGTGCCCGACAGCCAGGCGCTGTACCAGCACCCGGCCTGCTATTACCACCGCGCCGACCTGCTGCCGGCGCAGGAACGCAACGAAACCCTGCGCGAGCGCTTTTTCGGCGGCAAGCGCAAGCCGATTTTCTCCTCCAGCAACGCCGACAACCATCTGGTGACCTTCGCCGAGGTCATGGCCATGTACCTGCTGGTGTGGTCACCGGTGCCCTGGCAGCTGGTGAACCTGGACATGCCCAACGGGCTCACCGCACCGCGCCAGGCCCGTTACCGGCAGGAGCTGCCGCTGATCCAGGCGTTTGCCGACAACCTCGGCCAGGTAGCGCGAGTGATGGCCCACCTGCCGTGCCTGATGATCTTCGACGACCACGACATCACCGACGACTGGAACCTCTCGGCGCTGTGGGAAGAAACCGCCTATGGCCACCCCTTCTCACGGCGGATCATCGGCAATGCCCTGCTCGGCTACCTGCTGTGCCAGGCCTGGGGTAACGACCCGCAGGGCTGCAAGCCCCTGGTCGGGCAATGCCAGGCGTTGAACAGCCAGACCCAGGATGAGCTGATCGGCGCACTGCTGCGCTTCCAGGGCTGGCAGTTCAGCCTGCCCACCAACCCACCCTTGCTGGTGCTGGACACCCGCACCCGCCGCTGGCGCAGCGAAAGCAGCCTGGCCAAGCCGTCCGGCCTGCTCGACTGGGAGGCGCTGAGCGAGTTGCAGCAAGCATTGCTGGACCACCCGTCGGCGATCATCGTGTCGCCTGCGCCGATTTTTGGCGTGAAGCTGATCGAGACGGTGCAGAAGCTGTTCAGCTGGCTGGGCTACCCGCTGCTGGTGGATGCCGAGAACTGGATGGCCCATCGCGGTGCAGCACAGGTCATCCTCAACATCTTCCGCCACTCGCGCACGCCGGGGCACTACGTGGTGCTGTCCGGCGACGTGCATTACTCGTTCGTCTATGAAGTGCTGATCCGCCACCGCCAGCGCAGCCCGCACTTGTGGCAGGTGACCAGCAGCGGGATCAAGAACGAATTCCCGCGGCGCCTGCTGGATGTGCTCGACCGGCTCAACCGCTGGCTGTATGCGCCGCGCTCGCCGCTCAACTGGTTTACCAAGCGGCGGGAAATGGAGGTGGTGCCGCGTACGCCCAGCCATAGCAAGGCTGGCGAGCGGTTGTGGAATGGCGCGGGGTTGGGGCAGGTGTTCTTCGATGAACAGGGGCGGCCGGCGCGGGTGTATCAGCTGGATGCGGGTGGGGGTGAGGCTACCGAGTTTGCGCGGCGGGGGTGATCAGGCAGGTAATGCTTGTGTTGGCCTTGCCGGCCTCTTCGCGGGCACGCCCGCTCCTACAGGTAGAGTGCATGACTCAAGACTGGTGCATAACCTGTGGGAGCGGGTTCACCCGCGAAGAGGCCGGTACAGGCTGAAGATCAGGTCCGCTCCAGCGCATTGACCAGGTCATGGAAGGCTTCGCGGTTGGAGTCGTTCAGGCCCATGAGGATCTTGTGCGCCTCCAGCACCTTGGAGCGCACCACATCTTCGTTCTGGTCCTGGGACGGCAGGTCGGTCAGGCATTCCGGGCACGGGATCGGCCGATCGACGATGTTGAACACCTGATCGAAGCCCATCGACTGCAACAACCGGGAAATGTCCGGGTTGGTGGTGACCACGGTCGGCAACAGGCCCACCTTCTGGCGCGACAGGATCGACAGCTTGGCCAGCAGGCCCAGGGTGGTGCTGTCGATGCTCTCGGTTTCGGTCAGGTCGATGACAATCGCCGAGAAGTTCAACGCGGTGAAAATCTTCTCGATCGTCGCATCCAGCGCCGAACACAGGGTCAGGCGCACTTCACCGACGAATTTCAGGACGAAGGTACCGCTCTGCTCGGCGAACTGGATTCTACCGGTACTCATTGAAGGTTCCTGCTCAACACCAATAGGGCGATATCATCCGGCATCTCCCCAAGCGTAGCCAATCCAAATCGTTGACGCAGCCCATCCAGGCTGCCACCTGCTGCCCTGACGATTTCCGGCAGGGCGGTTTCTTTATCTTTGAGCGTGTCACCCGGCAAAAGGTCCAGAATGCCATCGGACATCAGGCTGAGGCTGAACTGCGGCGGCAGCTCCACCACCAGGTCCTGGTAGGTGGCCTCGTCGAACAGCCCCACCGGCAGGCCGCGGCCTTCCAGGTAGCGGGTGTGCTCTGGGGTGTGCAGCACCGGCAGCGGCAGATGGCCGCCAACGGCGTAGGTCAGCAGTCCGGTGTCTTCATCGATCACCCCGCCAACCATGGTCACGTGCTTGCCCAGCTTGCAGTTGATCAGCCCGCGGTTGATGTGGCTGAGCACCTGCGAGGGTTTGAAATCGCGCATCTTGCTGCCGCGCTTGAATTCGAACAACAGCCGCGTGGTCATGAACTTCAGCAACACAGTGACGAACGCTGACGACGCGCCATGCCCGGAGACGTCGGCGAGATAGAAAGCGATGCGCCGTTCGTCCACCCGGAAGTAATCGGCAAAATCACCCGACAGGTACAGCGATGGGATGATCTGGTGCTCGAAGGCGAACTCGCCGGCCACCCAAGGGCTTTCCGGCAGCATGTTCATCTGCACCTGGCGACCGGCGGTCTGGTCCTCCTGCAGCAGGTGCAGGCTGGCTTCCAGTTCGCGGTTGGCGGCTTCGAGCTTGTCGCGGTAGCGCTGGTTTTCCAGCACCAGGCGCGAGCGGTCGAGGGCGCGGCGCACCGAATGCTCGAGCACGGCCAGGTCTTCCAGCGGCTTGATCAGGTAGTCGGCAGCGCCCAGGCGCAACGCTTCCACCGCATCGCTCATGACGCCGGCACCGGACACCACGATCACGGGTAACTGCGGCGCGCGCTCGCTGACCTGGCGGATCAGTTCAAGGCCGCCCATCTGCGGCATGCGCAGATCGCAGATCACGAGGTCGGGCTGGTGTTCTTCGAAGACCTGAAGCCCCTGCTGGCCATTGCCGGCCTGGAGGACGCTGAAGCCACTGTCTTCAAGATAGGCGGCGAGGCTTGCACGGACCACGTCGTCGTCATCGATGATCAGCAGCGTTGCACTGGTTTTCTGCATGTGGGCGAACGGCGCCGATTTGGGTTGGTGCAGCGGTGTCGGCAAGGCAGACGGCCAGCTACGGGAATTCTTTGTGGTCACACTCTACTTGAGTTGTAGGACAAGAACACTTGCCCGGCAACTGTCAGAGGGACCTTGTAAGGCGCAGACGGTACTCCCATCCGGCAGGCGTTTCAAGCATGCAAAGGTTCACCTCGACGCACTTTACAGGCCAAATCACCGGGAGTTATAAGAAAGTCGACCAGCGCAACCGATGGGAAGGATGCAGCATGCCTCATACGCCCTCCAGCCATGACGAGAAACGCGATTTCATCCGCATGCGCATCGACACCGAGGTCAGCCTGCTGCACGCAGGCCAGGTGATCGCGGCAGTGTGCCTGGACCTGTCCAGCGGCGGCATGCAGGTGCAGGCACCGCAGCGCTTCCATGTGGGGGACCATATCGAGGTACGGATCGAGTCCGACCACCCGGCGCTGAAGGGGCTGCACGCCAGCACCGAAGTGGTGTGGATTGCCGACCAGCCGGGCGGGCAGCAGAAGTTCGGTTTGCGGATTCTGGCGATGCATTGATGGGCCTGCTGGGCACCCCTGTAGGAGCGGCCTTGTGTCGCGATGGGCTGCGCAGCAGCCCCCGGCTTCAGCTTCGCCGCATGAATTGCCGGGGCCGCTTTGCGGCCCTATCGCGACACAAGGCCGCTCCTACACGGGGACTGTGCAGGACCAAGCACGCGCAGGATCAGAAGTCGTCTTCGACCTCGCCATCCTTGACCTTGAACTCGCGGTTCTGCAGGTAGGCGTTGCGAATGAAGATGTACTTGTCACCCTGGATCAGCTTCTCTGCCGACAGCAGGTCGGCGCGGGTGTCGATGATATCCAGGGCGAAGATCGAATTGCGCGTCGGCACATGGTCGATGTAGCGGTAGGGCTTGGTGTAGGTATCCGGGTACTTGGCCACGCCGTCACGCACGGTGCTCGGGCCCAGCAGCGGGATGACCACGTACGGGCCGCTCGGCACGCCCCAGTAGCCGAGGGTCTGGCCGAAGTCCTCGTCGTTGCGCTGCAGGCCCATCTTGGTACCCACGTCGAAGAAGCCGCCCAGGCCGAAGGTGGTGTTGACGATCAACCGCGCCGTGTCCACGCCCGCAGCATGGGGCTTGAACTGCAGCAGGTCGTTGGCCAGGTTGGTCACGTCACCCAGGTTGCGGAAGATGTTGTGGATGCCATCTTCGAGGAACTGCGGGGTGACCGCCTGGTAGCCCTTGGCCAATGGCTTGAGGGCATAGGTGTCGAGGGTATCGTTGAAACGGAAGATCGGGCGGTTGACCGCTTCCCAGGGATCTTCCTCGGTGGCGGCCTGGGTGGCTGCCACGGGCGCCAGCAGCATGCTGGCGCAGACACAGGCCTGGGTGACTCGTTCGATCACACTGGCACCGATCCTACGCATAGGTGTTTCTCCATCGAATTTCTCGGCCGCAAGCGCAAACGGGTGCGCTGCTGTACGGCGGCAGTATAGAGGCTTGCGGGCTGATAAACAGCTTTACACATCTCTGCTCAATATTTTGTGAACAGCTGTTGCGCGGCGCCCGCTGTCACAGGGCGGTAACAATCGCCGAATAGCCTGCGGACTATTTGAGGGAAGTTGCCATGGACGCTGCACCCGCCTTCACCGCTGTGCTGTTCGGCTTGCGCGGCTGCCTGGTGCAAGCCGCCAATGGCGCCCCCTCGCCCGCCCCCGGCGCCCTGGCCACCCTCGCCAGCCTGCGCCAGCGCCAGGTGCCGTGCATCTGGCTGGACGACCTCGACGCCACCCAGAGCAAGCGCCTTGCGCACGTACTGCCCGCCTGGCTGCCGGGGCATTCGGTGAACGGCGTGCGCTGGCCGGCGCCGAATGCCTGCTGGCAGGCCCTGATGACGCTCGACAGCCAACGCCTGGACGGCTGCGTGCTGGTCAGCGGCGACCCTCGCCTGCTGCAATCTGGCCTGAACGCGGGGTTGTGGACGGTAGGGCTGGCAGCCTGCAGCCCGTTTTGCGACCGCAGCTCGCGGCAATGGCAAGCCATGACTGCGCAGGAACAGGACCTGGCCCGTGGCAAGGCGACGCTGGAACTGTTCAGCCTGGGCGTGCACTCGGTGATCGACCACCTGGAAGCGCTGGACACCTGCCTGCAGGACATCGCCCAACGCCGGCGTAAGGGCGAAAAACCCTGATACAGCACCTTTGACGCGGATCATGCAAAGCAACGGCAGGTGGATTACGCTGAAGACAGGCCAGAACCTTTGCCGCTTCGCTGAGGTCCATGGCTTGCCAAGCCATTGATGGAGAACTGCCAATGCCTGCCCGCGAATTGCAAGAGCGCCTGAACAGCTTGCGCGAGCAACTGGACCGCAACGTGCCGCTTTCTGACGAGGAACTGGCCGCGCTGCACGAAGAAGCGCGCCAGATCGAGGCGCAACTGAAGCTTGAGGAAGCCACGCCAGACAACAACCTGGTGGACGGCGTGAACCTGGCGATCGAACGCTTCGAGGCCGACCACCCCGACCTCACCGCCACCCTGCGCAGCATTGCCAACTCGCTGCACAGCATGGGGATCTGAAAAAGCCGGGGCTGCTTCGCAGCCCATTCGCAGCACAAGGCTGCTCCTACTGGGGTTATGCGTTTCCCTGTAGGAGCAGCCTTGTGCTGCGAATGGGCCGCAAAGCGGCCCCGGCGCACTTGAACTTACTGCCGAACCAGGCGCTTGTTGTCCGGGCTGATCGCCCCCGTGCTGCGATAAGGGTTGATATCCAGCCCACCCCGGCGCACATAGCGCGCATACACCGTCAAATGCTCCGGCTGCAGCAGGTTCTTCAAGTCCAGGTAGATCCGCTCCACACACTGCTCGTGGAAGTCGGCATGCTGGCGGAAGCTGATCAGGTAGGTCAGCAGGCTGGCATGGTCCAGCGCCCTGCCCTTGTACTCGACCACCACGCTGCCCCAGTCCGGCTGGCCGGTGACCGGGCAGTTGGACTTCAGCAGGTGGCTGTGCAGGGTTTCTTCCACCTGCCGCTCCGGGTTGCAGTGCAGCAGCTCTGGCTGTGGCTGTTCGTAGTTGCTGATGGCAACCTCCAGCGCATCGATGCAATGCCCCGGCAAGGCCACCACGCCTTGGGCCTCGACCTCGGCCAGGGTGCGCACTTTCACGCCGACCGGCTTGCCAGCGGCGGCGGACAGGTCTTTCTCCAGGCACGCCTGCAGTTCGCCAAGCGAGGCGAACACCGTCTGGTTCAATGAGTTCAGGTACAGCTTGAACGACTTGGACTCGATGATGTTCGGCGAATCGGCGGGGATGGCGAACTCGCCGATCGCCACCACCGGCTTGCCCGACGGCAGCAGCCAGCTCAGCTCGAAGCAGTTCCAGTAATCCACACCCTGCCACGGCAAGGTCTGGGCGGTAACGCCCAGCTCGGCCCACTTGGCGGTACGCGGGATCGGGAACAGCAGCTCCGGAGAATAGGTGGCAATGTATTCGCTGGACTTGCCCAGCGGGGAATGTTCGGCAGCGGGATGCATGGAAACTGACCTGAAGGTTCGAAATTGCCCCTAGTCTACCGGTTTTGCACCCTGCCTTGGAGCGCAAGTCAGCGGGATTACATCTTCGTCAGTTTGGGGCGAGCGGGTGCATCGTCACGTATCATCTCAGCATCACCCAATCCCTGTGGGAGCGGGTTCACCCGCGAACACCGGCAAAGCCGGTGCCATGCACCGTGTTGAATTCTTCGCGGGTAAACCCGCTCCCACAGGGTTTTGTGCCGTTTGCTGGAGTCAATTCACCCAATGAAACTGCTGATCGTCGAAGACCAGGCCCGTACCGGCCAGTACCTGAGCCAGGGCCTGAACGAGGCCGGCTTCGCCACCGAACTGGCCACTGACGGCGAGACCGGCCAGTTCCTCGCCCTGACCGGCGACCACGACCTGCTGATTCTGGACGTGATGCTGCCCGGCCGTGACGGCTGGCAGATCCTCCAGGCCGTGCGCCAGGCCGGCCTGGACACCCCGGTACTGTTTCTCACCGCCCGCGATGCCGTGGAGGACCGGGTGCACGGCCTGGAATTGGGCGCCGATGATTACCTGGTCAAGCCGTTCGCCTTCTCCGAACTGCTGGCGCGGGTGCGCAGCCTTCTGCGCCGGGGCACCAGCCCCAGCCAGGACACCACCCTGGGCCTGGCCGATCTGCGCCTGGACCTGATCCGCCGCCGCGCCGAGCGCGCCGGCCAGCGCATCGACCTGACCGCCAAGGAGTTCGCCCTGCTTGAACTGCTGCTGCGCCGCCAGGGCGAGGTGCTGCCCAAATCGCTGATCGCCTCGCAGGTGTGGGACATGAATTTCGACAGCGACACCAATGTGATCGAAGTGGCGATCCGCCGCCTGCGCCTGAAGATCGACGACCCGCACCCCAACAAGCTGATCCATACCGTACGCGGCATGGGCTATGTACTCGAAGAGCGCGCTGAGTGATGCGTCGGGTCTCCCTCGGCAGCCGCCTGGCCCTGCTGTTCGCCGCCTGCACCGCCGCTGTCTCGCTCGGTGCCGGCCTGATATTCAGCCGGGCCAGCGAACAGCATTTCGTCGAACTGGACCAGCAACTGCTGGACTCGCGCCTGTCGCTGTTCCGCACCCAGCTGGCCGGCATCACCACCCCGGCCGAGCTGCAGGCGCGCCTGCCCGCCTTGCGCGATGAACTGGGCCACCAGGCCGACCTGGCCCTGCGCATCAACGGCAGCGACGGCGCCACCTGGTTCGAAAGCCGCACAGGCCTGCCGCGGACGCCACTGCCCGACGGGCTGGCAACCCTGCATGCGCAAGGCACCGACTACCGCAGCCTGGCCGTGCACCTGGCGCAAGACGCCCCGCAGTCGCCACAACTGACCCTGTACCTCGACATCACCCATCACCAGCACTTCCTGCAGGGCATGCAACGGCTGATCTGGCTGACGGTGGGCCTGTCGGCGCTGGCCACGGCGCTACTCGGTGCCTGGGCTGCACGCCGCGGGCTGCGACCGTTGCGGCAGATGGGCCAGGTGGCTGCCAGCGTATCGGCGCGCTCGCTCACCACACGCCTGCCGGTGGCACAGATGCCCGAAGAGCTGGCCGAACTGGCGACGGCCATGAACGCCATGCTGCAGCGCCTGGACGATGCCTTCCAGCGCCTGTCGGCATTCTCCGCCGACATCGCCCACGAGCTGCGCACGCCGCTGTCCAACCTGCTGACCCACACCCAGGTCACCCTCACCCGCCCGCGCAGCCTCGAAGAGTACCGCGAAGCCCTGCACGGCAACCTCGAGGAGCTGCAATGGATGGCGCAGATGATCAACGACATGCTGTTCCTGGCCAAGGCCGACCATGGACTGCTGGTGCCGGGGCAAGCACCGCTAGTGCTGCATGAGGAGGTGGATGCACTGCTGGAGTACTACGCGCCGCTGGCAGAGGACAGCGGCGTGCAGATGCTGCGCGAGGGTGAGGCGCTGCTGCAGGGCGACCGGCATATGCTGCGCCGGGCGCTGTCCAACTTGCTGGACAATGCCTTGCGCTTCACCCCGGCGGGTGGGCAGATAAAGGTGACATTGGGGCCAGGGCCGAGGATTGGCGTGGCCAATACCGGGGCGGCTATCGAGCCGGCAGTGTTACCACGGTTGTTCGACCGCTTCTACCGGGTGGACCCGGCGCGGCGGGAAGGCAGTAGCGAGCATGCCGGGTTGGGGTTGGCGATTACCCGGTCGATCGTGCAGGCCCATGGTGGGAGCATTCGGGCGCAATGCGAGGATGGGTGGACGCGGTTTTTGATCGAGTTCACTCAGGGTCGGTGAAACTGGGGCTGCTTCGCAGCCCATCGCGACACAAGGCCGCTCCCACAAGGATCGCGTCAGCTTGGCCAATTCGCGATCCTTGTGGGAGCGACCTTGTGTCGCGAAAGGGGCGCAAAGCGCCCCCAGACTCTCAGGTAAACATCAAACTGCCAGGCCAATCGCCGGCTGCACCTGCGATGCCCGATAAGCCGGGTAAATGGTCGCCAGGAAGCTCATCACCAACCCGGCAGTGCAGATGATCGCCACATCGCCCCACTGCAACTGCGACGGCAAGCTGCTGACGAAGTACACATCCGAAGTAAAGATGTGCTGCCCGCTCACCCGCTCCAGCCAACCGACGATCTGGCTGACGTTGAACGCCGCAATTACCCCAAGCACGCCACCGATCAGCGTCCCGACAATGCCGATCAGGCTGCCCTGGACCATGAACGTGCCCATGATCTGCGCAGGCGTGGCGCCCAGGGTACGGAGGATGGCGATGTCCGGGCCCTTGTCGTTCACCACCATCACCAGGGTGGCGATGATGTTGAACGCTGCCACCGCGATGATCATCAGCAACAGCAGGCCGATCATGGTCTTTTCCATCTTCATGGCGCTGAACAGGCTGCCCTGGGTATGCGACCAGTCATCGGCACGGTAGGCATCGCCCAGCCCGGCAGCGATGGCCTTGGACACCTGCGGTGCGGCATACAGGTCGTGCAGTTTCAGGCGCACGCCCTGCACCTGGCCCGGCGCCCAGCGCTGCATGGCGCCGGCATCGTCGACGTGGATGTAAGCCTGCGAGCCGTCCAGCTCGGCGCCGACCTTGAAGATGCCGACCACGGTCAGGCGCTGCATGCGCGGGGTGATGCCACCCGGCTCCTTGCTGATTTCCGGCACGATCAGGGTCAGTTTGTCGCCGGTATTCAGGCGGAAGCGTCGCGCAGTCAGCTCACCGATGACCACGCCGAACTCACCTGGCTGCAGGTCCTGCAGGCGGCCCTGGACGATATGCTGGCCGACGATCGAGACCTTGCCCTCTTCAGCCGGGTCGATACCGCCTACCTGGATCGGCTGCATCGCGCCCTTGTACGACAGCATGCCTTCCATTTCGGTAATCGGCGCTGCCGCCATCACCGCCGGGTCGCGCATGGCCGCGTCGGCCACCTTGTGCCAGTCGTCCAGCGGCTGCACGCCGAGGATGGCGGCATGCGGCACCAGGCCGAGGATGCGCGAACTCATTTCGCGCTGGAAGCCATTCATCACCGACAGCACCACGATCATTGCCAGCACGCCCAGCGACAGGCCGATCATCGAGGTCATCGAGATGAACGAGATGAAGTGGTTGCGGCGCTTGGCTCGGGTGTAGCGCGCGCCGATGAAGATGGGCAAGGGTCTGAACATGTACGAAATCACCCAATGAAAACAGGAAAACGGGGCGGCACCGGCCACCCCGTGCAGTCGATCAGATCGCCACCAGGTGGCCGTCGTCGAGCTTCAATACACGGTCCATCTGGCGCGCCAGGTTGAGGTCGTGGGTGACCACCAGGAACGCCGTGCGCGACGCGCTGGACAGTTCCTGCATCAACTCCTGGATGCCCTGGGCGGTGTGGTGGTCGAGGTTGCCGGTCGGCTCGTCGAGCATTACCAGGCCGGGGCGGTTGACCAGTGCCCGGGCAATCGCCACCCGCTGGCGTTCACCACCGGACAGTTCGGCCGGCTTGTGGTTGAAGCGGTGGGCCAGGCCCACGCGCTTGAGCAGCGCCTCGGCACGCTCACGGGCCTCGGGGATGGGCGTGCGGCCGATCAGCAATGGCATGCACACGTTCTCGATGGCAGTGAATTCCGGCAGCAGGTGGTGGAACTGGTAGACAAAGCCCAGCTCGCGGTTGCGCAGCAGGCCACGGGCACGCTCGCCCAATGCCGACAGCTCCTCGCCGGCCAGCCAGACGCTGCCCTGGGTCGGCCGGTCGAGGCCGCCCAGCAGGTTGAGCAAGGTACTCTTGCCCGAGCCGGAGCTACCCACGATGGCTACCCGCTCACCGGCATGCAGCTCGAGGTTGAGCCCCGACAGCACCTGCACCGATTCCGGGCCCTCGTCGTAGGACTTGCCCAGGTTGCGGCAACTCAGAACGGCTTTATCACTCATGCGCGACTCACTCATAACGTAGCGCCTCTGCAGGCTGGGTGCGGGCCGCACGCCAGGCCGGGTACAGGGTGGCGAAGAAACTCAGGACCAGCGCCGCACCGCAGACCATGTACACGTCCTGGGCCTGGATCTGCGACGGCAGGTAATCGATGAAATACACGTCGGCGTTGAGGAACTTGTGCCCGATCAGTTTCTCGATGCCGGCGATCACCGCGCTCACGTTCAGCGCGGCGACGATCCCGACCACGGCGCCGATCAGGGTACCGATCACCCCGATCACCGTGCCCTGGACCATGAAGATGAGCATGATCTGCCCGGGCGTGGCGCCCAGGGTACGCAGGATGGCGATGTCGCCACGCTTGTCGTTGACCACCATCACCAGGGTGGAAATGATGTTGAACGCCGCCACCGCCACGATCAGCAGCAACAGCAGGCCGATCATGGCCTTTTCCATGCGGATCGCCTGGTACAGGTTGCCGTGGGTACGGGTCCAGTCACGGCTGTAGAACTCCTGGTCACCCAGGCGCTGGGCGATGTCCCAGGCCACCCGTGGCGCCTGGAACAGGTCATCGAACTTCAGGCGCAGGCCCTGGACCTGGTCGGGCTTCCAGCGGTGCAGGCGGGACAGGTCGCTGATGTTGGTCAGGCCCAGGTAGCCGTCGATCTCGCCCGCGCCCACGTGGAAGGTGCCGACCACGGTGAAGCGCTTCATGCGCGGGAACATGCCGGCCGGGGTCACGCTGACCTCGGGGGCGACGAAGGTGAGCTTGTCGCCGATGCCCACGCCCAGCTTGGCCGCGGCCTTGTCGCCGATCATGATGCCCCACTCGCCCGGCGCCAGCTGGTCGAGGCGGCCTTGCAGGACGAACTTGTCGATGATCGACACTTCGCGCTCGCGGGCCGGGTCGATGCCGTTGAGCAGCACCTTCTGCACCTTGCCCTCATGGGTCAGCAGGCCCTGCATCTGGGTGAAGGGTGCAACCGCCACCACCTGCGGATTCTGCTTTACTTGTTGGGCAAGGGCCGGCCAGTCGGCAATGGGCTGGCCGCTCTCCAGCGTGGCATGCGGGATCATGCCCAACACGCGGGTGCGCATCTCGTGGTCGAAACCGTTCATCACCGAGAGCACCACGATCATCACCACCACGCCCAGGGCGAGGCCGATCATCGAGGTCAGGGAAATGAACGAGACGAAGTGATTGCGACGTTTGGCACGGGTATAACGCGTGCCGATGAATGCGAAAAGAGGTCTGAACATGTCGGGGCTTGTTCGGATGAAAGGGAACGTCCTTGTGGCGAGGCGCCTACGGCGGCTTTACACTCGGACCACCGCCGCTACCTTGGGTTCGCCATGACGACATTAGACGAAGAAGATCGCCGCGAATACTACCGCATCGAAGATCGGATCGCACTTCAAATCAGCCCCCTCAGCGCGGCCGAAGCCCTTGACCCAGATGTGTTGCAAGATGATTCGCCACTATTCAACCTGCTCAGCGAACTGCACCTGTCCGACTTCGAGTCGCAACACCTGCTGCGCCAGCTGAGCGAAAAGGACCGCACCCTCGCCGCCTTCCTGCGCGCGCAGAACAAACGCCTCGACCTGCTTAGCGCGGTGGTTGCCCAGACCCTGATCGGCGAAGTTGGCCAGCCCCAGCCGGTGGTCATTTCCGAAGGCGGCATCGAATTCGCGCAAGCCACAGCGGTGGCCCCCGGCACCCGAGTGAAGGTGAAGATGGTGCTGATGCCGCGCGCCCATGGCCTGCTGCTGCGCGGCAAGGTCACCCATTGCGACCCGCGCCCGGAGGGCGGCTTCGAGGTCGGCACCGAATTCACCGACATGACCGACGCCCAACGGCAACTGCTGGCTCGCTACATCCTGCAGCGCCAGCAGCAGCAACGGCGCCACCAGCTGGAACAGAACGACCCCGCCTCCTGAGCCCATTTTTCTCTGATTTGAAGGAACGAACGTGACCCTGATCTACGGCCACCGCGGCGCCAAGGGCGAAGCGCCCGAGAACACCCTGAAGAGCTTCCAGCAATGCCTCGCCCATGGCGTGACCCGCTGCGAGCTGGACCTGCACCTGTCGGCCGACAACGAGCTGATGGTGATCCACGACCCCACCCTCAAGCGCACCACCGGCAAACGCGGCAAGGTGGTCGAGCACCCGGCCGCCGAGCTGGTCAAGATCGATGCCCGCAAAGGCGGCCCGGGCCACGTCCAGCCCTGCCCGATCCCGAAACTGGAAGAACTGTTCGAGAAATGCCCGTTCGAGCACTGGCAGCTGGAGGTGAAAAGCGCCTCGCGCACCCGTGCCGCCACCACCGTGCTGGCAATCCGCGAACTGGCCCAGCAGTACGGCCTGCTGGACAAGGTGACCATCACCTCCAGCTCACGCGAAGTGCTGGGTGCCGCCCTGGAGCTGGTGCCGGACGTCAAGCGCGGGCTGGTGGCCGAGTACGCCTGGCTCGACCCGCTGAAAGTGGCACAGAACTACGGCTGCGAGCTGCTGGCATTGAACTGGACACTGTGCACCCCCGAGCGCCTGCTCAAAGCCCAGGGCCAGGGTTTGCACGTGTCGGTGTGGACGGTCAACGAACCGGCACTGATGCGCCGGCTCGCTGATTTTGGCGTGGACAGCCTGATTACAGACTTTCCCGGTTTGGCCAAGACCACCCTCGGGCAGGGTTGAAATCGGTCTCTCCGACCGGCTCAGGCCACCGGTCGGAGCCGCTCAAAAAAGCCGGTTCAGGCCGTCGTAGGCAGCTACCCGATAGGCTTCGGCCATGGTCGGGTAGTTGAACGTGGTGTTGACGAAGTACTTCAGGTTGTTCTGCTCACCCGGCTGGTTCATGATCGCCTGGCCGATGTGGACGATCTCCGAAGCCTGGTAGCCGAAGCAGTGCACGCCAAGGATTTCCAGGGTTTCGCGGTGGAACAGGATCTTCAGCATGCCCTGCGGCTCACCGGCGATCTGCGCGCGCGCCATGCCCTTGAAGAAGGCCTTGCCCACTTCGTACGGCACCTTGGCCTGGGTCAGTTCCTGTTCGTTGCGGCCGATCGAGCTGATCTCCGGAATGGTGTAGATGCCGGTCGGCACGTCGTTGACGAAGCGCCAGCTGCCATTATCGACGATGCTGCCAGCGGCAGAGCGGCCCTGGTCATGAGCGGCACTGGCCAGGCTCGGCCAGCCAATCACGTCGCCGGCACCGTAGATGTTCGGCACGCTGGTGCGGTAGGCCTCGTCGACCTCGATCTGGCCGCGGCTGTTGACCTTGATACCGATGTTTTCAAGGCCCAGCTTGTCGGTGTTGCCGGTACGGCCGTTGCACCACAGCAAGGCGTCGGCCTTGATCTTCTTGCCCGACTTCAGGTGCAGGATCACCCCGTTGTCCAAGCCTTCGACGCGCTCATACTCTTCGTTGTGGCGCACGGTGATGTTGTTGTTGCTGAAGTGGTAGCTCAGCGCCTGGGAAATTTCCGAGTCGAGGAAGCTCAGCAACTGGCCACGGTTGTCCACCAGCTCTACCAATACACCCAGGCCGCTGAAGATCGAGGCGTATTCGCAACCGATCACGCCGGCACCATACACGATCAGCTTGCGTGGGGTGTGGCTGAGGCTGAGGATGGTGTCGCTGTCGTAGACGCGCGGGTGGTGGAAGTCGATGTCGGCCGGGCGATACGGGCGCGAGCCGGTGGCGATGATGATGTGCTTGGCGTTGAGCTTTTCCACCACACCGTTCGGGCAGACCACTTCGACGGTCTGCTCGTCGGCGAAGCTGCCGGTGCCGAAGAACACGTCCACGCGGTTACGCGCGTAGTAGCCGGTGCGCGACGCTACCTGCTTGGCGATGACCTTTTCGGCGCTTTTCAGCACGTCCGGGAACGAGAACCAGCGCGGCTCACCGATGGCACGGAACATCGGGTTGGTGTTGAACTGCATGATCTGCCGCACCGAGTGACGCAGTGCCTTGGACGGGATGGTGCCCAGGTGGGTGCAGTTGCCCCCGACCTGGCGACGGCTATCGACCATCGCCACCTTGCGCCCTGCTTTGGCGGCGTTCATTGCCGCACCTTCTCCGGCCGGGCCGGAACCCAGCACCACTACGTCGTAGTTGTAGACAGCCATGCGTACTCCTTCAGAACTGGCCCGCAAGCCACGGTCGCTCGCGGGGCGCGATCATGCCGCCGGGGCGTCATGAGAAAATTCGGGTGCAGTCTAATCAAGCGTGAACGCCGCGCACATTAACCCTTGGTCGCGTCGTAGGCCAATTTTGCCCGCACTACATGTGTGAACCATTCCCTGGCGGCGATCATCCCTGCTTGTGCTTTCATTCGCCTTTCACTGCCCGTTCGAATGCGGGCGTAGCTCGGGAGACGAAGCCACCCTCGGCCCGAGTCACCAATACCGCGGCCAGGCCATGCGCCACGGCAAAATCCCAGCCACGTTCCGGGCCCAGGATCAACAGCAGCGTCGAATAGCCGTCGGCCTGCAGCGCCGAGGCATCGAGCACGGTGACCGCGGCCAGGTCGTGCTGCACCGGGCGCCCGAGGCGGGCATCGAAGGTGTGCGAATAGCGCCGGCCATTCTCCTCGAAATAGTGCCGATAGTCACCCGAGGTTGATACTGAAAGGCCATTGACCGGGATGATCTGGCGGGCTATCTGGCGATCTTCGCGGGGCAGCTCCAGGGCGATGCGCCAGGGGCTGCCATCGGGCTTGCGGCCGGCGGCCTTGAGCTCGCCGGTGGCTTCGGCGACAAAGCTGGCCACGCCCATGGCCTGCAGGCGCGCGGCGATCAGGTCGACGGCATGGCCGGCGGCGATGCTGTTGAAGTCGAGTTGCACCGGGGCGTCCTTGCACAGGGCCTGGCCGTCGATATGCAAGTGCCGGTAGCCCACGCGCTGACGCACCTGGGCCAGGGCCAGCGGGTCGGGCACCTGCTCGTGACGGGCCTGGGGGCCGAAGCCCCACAGGTCGAGCAACGGTTCGACGGTAAGGTCGAAGGCGCCGCCGCTCTGCTCGGCCAGGTGCTGACCAAGGCTGACCAGTTCGAGCATGTCGGGCGGCAGGACCTGGCACTGGTTGGCGGGCAACTGGTTGAAACGGCTGACGGTGGAGTCGCCGCGGTAGGTCGAGTAATGCTGGTCGATGTCGTGCAGGATGGTTTCGACCGCCGCCTGCACCTGGACCGGCGCCGGGCCGCCGGGTTCGCGCACGTACTGGATGCTGTAGCTGCTGCCCATGGTCGGGCCGCCCAGGCGCTCCAGGGTGGGGCCCTGGTTGCAGGCGGTGAGCAGCATGAGGATGAACAGCAAGGCTGTGCGCAAGGTTCGGGCTCTCGGTTGCCTGTACTGGCCCTGTGGGAGCGGCCTTGTGTCGCGAAAGGGCTGCGCAGCAGCCCCGGCATTTTCAGATGTGACGCTGACAACCGGGGGCTGCTGCGCAGCCCTTTCGCGACACAAGGCCGCTCCCACAATGACCGCGCCAGCACAGAAAATATCAGGCGAAAAAAAACGGGAACCCGAAGGTTCCCGTTTTTTCATTGCCTTACAAGCGTATCAGTGCGGAAACGCTGGCGGGTTCACACCGGCCATCTCTTCCATCACACGAACCACCTGGCAGCTGTAACCGAATTCGTTGTCGTACCAGACGTACAGAACAACGCGGTTGTCGTTGCAGATGGTCGCTTCGGCGTCAACCACACCGGCGTGGCGCGAACCGACGAAGTCGGTCGAAACCACTTCCTGCGAGCTGACGTAATCGATCTGCTTGTGCAGTTCCGAGTGCATGGCGGTCTGGCGCAGGTACTCGTTGATCTCGTCGCGGCTGGTGGCCTTCTCGAGGTTCAGGTTGAGGATGGCCATCGAAACGTTCGGCGTCGGTACGCGAATGGCGTTGCCGGTCAGCTTGCCCTTCAGCACTGGCAGTGCCTTGGCGGCAGCAGTGGCGGCGCCGGTTTCGGTGATGACCATGTTCAGCGGCGCGGCACGGCCACGGCGGCTGCCCTTGTGGAAGTTGTCGATCAGGTTCTGGTCGTTGGTGAACGAGTGAACGGTTTCGACGTGGCCGTTGACGATGCCGTACTGGTCGTTGATGGCCTTGAGCACCGGCACGATGGCGTTGGTGGTGCAGGAAGCGGCCGAGATGATCTTGTCATCGGCAGCGATGTCACCGTGGTTGATGCCGTGCACGATGTTCTTCAGCGCGCCCTTGCCAGGTGCGGTGAGGATCACGCGGGCAGCGCCCGGGCAGGCCAGGTGCTGGCCCAGGCCGTCGGCATCACGCCATACGCCGGTGTTGTCGACGATCAGCGCGTTTTCGATGCCGTACTGGGTGTAGTCGACTTCGCTCGGGCTCTTGGCGTAGATAACCTGGATCAGGTTGCCGTTGGCGGTGATGGTGTTGTTGGCTTCGTCGATGGTGATGGTGCCATCGAACGGGCCGTGCACCGAGTCACGGCGCAGCAGGCTGGCACGCTTGACCAGGTCGTTCTCGGCGCCCTTGCGCACGACGATGGCGCGCAGGCGCAGGCCGTCGCCGCCACCGGTCTTCTCGATCAGGATGCGCGCCAGCAGGCGGCCGATGCGGCCGAAGCCGTACAGGACAACGTCGGTGCCCTTGCGCGCCGAAGCGTTCTGCTGGCCAACCACCTCGGCCAGTTCTTCACGGACGAACTGCTCGGCAGTGCGGCCATTGCCTTCCTGCTTGAACTTGTTGGCCAGCTTGCCCAGGTCGACCGAAGCGGCGCCCAGTTTCAGCTCACTCATGGCCTTGAGCAGGGGGAATGTCTCGTGGACGGACAGTTCGGTTTCGTCGGCTTGACGATGACGCGCAAAGCGGTGCGCCTTGAGGATCGAGATAACCGAACGGTTGATCAGGCTACGGCCATAAATCGAGCTCACCACGTTGTTGTTGCGGTAGAGCTGACCGATAAGCGGGATCATCGCTTCAGCCAGGGCTTCACGATCGATCCACTCACCAAGACACTGGTCGGGCTTCTGAGTCACGGGAACCTTCCACATGTAGGGACAGAAAAAAGGGGCTACATTATGACGCCCCAACGCGTTACGGGCAATGAGCGCCTGTCGCGGCCACGCAAGCCAGCGTTCACGCCCTTTCGAACCTGACAGCCGGCACCGTCACCGGTACAATTGATCTCTTTGCCGCAACGCTTGGAGTGCAATCTCCCGTGTCAGTTCTGCGCCTACCGCAAATGTCGGCCACGGCCGGCAAACAAACCTGGGGCAATCTACCCGGTGCCACCCTCAGCCTGGCCATCGCCGAGGCCGCCAGCAGCGCGGGCCGCTTCACTTTGCTGCTGACTGCCGACAGCCAGGCTGCCGATCGTCTGGAACAGGAACTTCGCTTCTTTGCCCCGGACCTGCCGGTGCTGCCGTTCCCCGATTGGGAAACCCTGCCCTACGACCTGTTCTCGCCGCACCAGGACATCATTTCCCAGCGCATCGCCAGCCTCTACCGCCTGCCGGAGCTGAGCCACGGCATCCTCGTGGTGCCGATCACCACCGCCCTGCACCGCCTGGCGCCGACCCGCTTCCTGCTGGGCAGCAGCCTGGTGCTGGACGTGGGCCAGACCATCGACGTGGAGCAGATGCGCCTGCGCCTGGAGGCCAGTGGCTATCGCTGCGTCGACACCGTTTACGAGCATGGCGAGTTCGCCGTGCGCGGCGCGCTGATCGACCTGTTCCCGATGGGCAGCAAGCTGCCCTACCGCATCGACCTGTTCGATGACGAGATCGAGACGCTGCGCACCTTCGACCCCGAGACCCAGCGCTCGATCGACAAGGTAGATTCGGTGCGCCTGCTGCCGGCGCGCGAGTTCCCGATGCAGAAAGAGGAAGTGACCCGCTTCAAGGCGCGCTTCCGCGAACGCTTCGATGTCGATTTCCGCCGCAGCGCGATCTTCCAGGACCTGGCCAGCGGCATCATCCCCGCCGGCATCGAGTACTACCTGCCGCTGTTCTTCGAAGAAACCTCGACCCTGTTCGACTACCTGCCGGCCGACACCCAGGTGTTCTCGCTGCCCGGCGTGGAACAGGCCGCAGAACACTTCTGGAACGACGTGCGCGGGCGTTATGAAGACCGCCGTGGCGACCTGAGCCGGCCGCTGCTGCCACCGGCCGAACTGTTCCTGCCGGTGGAAGACTGCTTCGCCCGGCTCAAGCAATGGCCACGGGTAGTGGTCAGCACCGAAGACCTCGACCCGGGCGTGGGCCGCGAGCGCTTCCCGGCGCGCCCCCTGCCCAACCTGGCAATCGAGGCCAAGGCCAACCAGCCCCTGGCCGAACTGGCCAATTTCCTCGACCAGTTCCCTGGCCGAGTGTTGTTCACCGCCGAATCGGCAGGCCGGCGCGAAGTGCTGCTGGAGCTGCTCGAACGGCTGAAACTGCGCCCGCATACCGTCGACGGCTGGGCCGACTTCATCACCGGCAACGAACGCCTGGCAATCACCATCGCCCCGCTGGACGAAGGCCTGCTGCTGGACGACCCAGCCATCGCCCTGGTCGCCGAAAGCCCGCTGTTCGGCCAGCGGGTCATGCAGCGCCGGCGCCGCGACAAGCGCGGCGAAACCGCCAACGACGCAGTGATCAAGAACCTGACCGAGCTGCGCGAAGGCGCGCCGGTGGTGCACATCGACCATGGCGTGGGCCGCTACCTGGGCCTGGCCACCCTGGAAATCGACGGCCAGGCCGCCGAATTCCTCACCCTGGAATACGCCGAGGGCGCCAAGCTGTACGTGCCGGTGGCCAACCTGCACCTGATCGCCCGCTACACCGGCAGCGACGATGCCCTGGCACCGCTGCACCGGCTGGGCTCGGAGGCCTGGCAGAAGGCCAAGCGCAAGGCCGCCGAACAGGTGCGCGACGTGGCCGCCGAACTGCTCGACATCTATGCCCGCCGCGCCGCGCGCAAGGGCTATGCATTTGCCGACCCGTCCGCCGACTACGCCACCTTCAGCGCCGGCTTCCCGTTCGAGGAAACCCCGGACCAGCAGGCTGCCATCGAAGCGGTGCGCGCCGACATGCTGGCGCCCAAGCCGATGGACCGGCTGGTGTGCGGCGACGTCGGCTTCGGCAAGACCGAAGTGGCCATGCGTGCGGCATTCATTGCCGTGCACAGCGGCCGCCAGGTGGCCGTGCTGGTGCCCACCACCCTGCTCGCCCAGCAGCACTACAACAGCTTCCGCGACCGCTTTGCCGACTGGCCGGTGACCGTGGAGGTGATGAGCCGCTTCAAGTCGGCCAAGGAAGTGGCCAACGCCGCCGCCGATCTGGCCGAAGGCAAGATCGACATCCTCATCGGCACCCACAAGCTGCTGCAGGACGATGTACGCTTCAAGGACCTGGGCCTGGCCATCATCGACGAAGAGCACCGCTTTGGCGTGCGCCAGAAGGAACAGCTCAAGGCCCTGCGCAGCGAGGTGGACATCCTCACCCTCACCGCCACGCCGATCCCGCGTACGCTGAACATGGCGGTGGCGGGCATGCGCGACCTGTCGATCATCGCCACGCCGCCGGCGCGCCGCCTGTCGGTACGCACCTTCGTCATGGAGCAGAACAAGAGCACGGTCAAAGAGGCGCTGCTGCGCGAGCTGCTGCGCGGTGGCCAGGTGTACTACCTGCACAACGATGTGAAAACCATCGAGAAATGCGCCGCCGACCTTGCCGAACTGGTGCCAGAGGCGCGCATCGGCATCGGCCACGGGCAGATGCGCGAGCGCGAGCTGGAACAGGTGATGAGCGACTTCTACCACAAGCGCTTCAACGTGCTGGTGGCCTCGACCATCATCGAAACCGGTATCGACGTGCCCAGCGCCAACACCATCGTCATCGAGCGTGCCGACAAGTTCGGCCTGGCCCAGCTGCACCAGCTGCGCGGCCGTGTTGGCCGCAGCCACCACCAGGCCTACGCCTACCTGCTGACGCCAACCCGACAGAAGGTCAGTGCCGACGCCGAAAAACGCCTGGAGGCGATCGCCAACACCCAGGACCTCGGCGCCGGCTTCGTGCTGGCCACCAACGACCTGGAGATTCGTGGCGCCGGCGAGCTGCTGGGCGAAGGCCAGAGCGGGCAGATCCAGGCGGTGGGCTTTACCCTGTACATGGAAATGCTCGAGCGCGCGGTCAAGGCGATCCGCAAGGGCACCCAGCCCAACCTTGAGCAGCCGCTGGGCGGCGGCCCGGAAATCAACCTGCGCCTGCCGGCACTGATCCCCGAGGACTACCTGCCCGACGTGCATGCGCGGCTGATCCTGTACAAGCGCATTGCCTCGGCTGCCGACGAAGAAGGCCTCAAGGACCTGCAGGTGGAAATGATCGACCGCTTCGGCCTGCTGCCCGAGCCGACCAAGAACCTGATGCGCCTGACCTCGCTCAAGCTGCACGCGGAAAAGCTCGGCATCAAGAAAGTCGACGCCGGCCCCAACGGCGGCAAGATCGAGTTCGAGGCCGAGACCCCGGTCGACCCGCTGACCCTGATCAAGCTGATCCAGGGCCAGCCCAAACGCTACAAGTTCGAAGGCGCCACCCAGTTCCGCTTCCTGGTACCCATGGAACGCCCCGACGAACGCTTCAATAACCTGGAGGCGCTGTTCGAGCGCCTGACCCCACAGCCTGCCTAAGGAAGATCCATGCGTGCCATCCGTTGCCTGACCCTGCTGCTGGCGCTGTTCGCCCCGGCCGCCTTCGCCGAAGGCCTGTATCAGGTAGAAATGATCCTGGTGCGGCAGAACAGCGTGCCCGCCTTCACCAGCCCGTTCGCCCCCGAAGACTGGAGCGCTGGCGCTCCACGCCTGGAAAAGGACGCCGAGCGCCGCCTGGCGCTGGAAGATGAAGCCACCCGCCTGGAAGCCACCGCCGACTACACCGTGCTGCTGCACAAGGCCTGGCAGCAGCAAGTGGGCAGCGAGCCCAGCCGCATCGCCCTGGGCGAAGGCACCGAGCAGTTCGGCCACTTCCCCATCGAAGGCAACCTGAGCATCGCCGAGGGCCGTTTCATTGCGGTCGAGGCCAACTTCTGGGTCAACCAGCTGGACGGCAACGGCAGCGTGCTGCAAAGCGAGCAGTTCAAGCAGAGCAACAGCAACGTCAAGGGCGGCCAGCTGACCTTCCTCGACGGTGGGCACCTGGCGGTGCTGCTGAAGGTGACACCACCAGGTACGCCTAAAATGCCGGTAATGGACCCGGAGATGATGGAGCAGTGATGTGAGCGACGGTGATGCGCAGCAACTGCTAAGAGCCTATCCGGACTGGGTCGACTTCTTCGAGGCCGGTGCACTGGCACGAGGCCGCAATTATGCGGCGCAAGAGCGGACGCGCATCCTGTCGAAGCATGGCCCGAAGGTCGAGGCAACCTGCAAGGGCTCGGCAGGCCAGACTTACCAGCAGAACATCCAGCTGGTGGTCAACCACGGTGACTTGCGCGTGTTCGGACGCTGCACCTGCCCGGTCGCGCTCAACTGCAAGCACTGCGTTGCGGCGCTGCTGCAACTGCAGGACGGTAACGATGGCCTTGACGCCGCGGCCCCGCCGGAGCAAGCCGCGCTGTCGCTGCCACCGGACCTCAACCTGTGGGTCCAGGCACTCGAGTCACCGTCGCAACCCGCAGCCCCCCACGAGCCCGCGCGCAAAGGCCCGGCAATCTATTACCGTATCCACATGGATCATGAGCACTGTCGGCTCGAACCGATCAAAGGCACCCGGCAAACAGACGGCAGCCTGAAGATCGGTCGCATCACTTCGATGCCCGAGATGATCTACTACACACCCCGTTACGTCACCGAGGACGATGCGCGGCTGTTGCGCCTGATCGATGCCCGCAGCAAGACGATGACACCCATTGTGCAACTGGAAGGCAAACAGGGCGCGGAGCTTTACGGCTACGCCCTGGCCACTGGTCGCCTTCTGTTCGAAGACGATGCTGCGCCACTGTCCCCCGGGCCGGAGCTGCATGCCGAGTTCCGCTGGGTCAGGCTGGACAATGGCAGCTACCGAGGCGCCTGGTACCACAATGGTCACCAGCAGCTACAGGTGCTGCCCATCGAGCCCATGCACTATGTCGACAGGCATTCGCACCAGACCGGCAAGCTGCGCCATGACCTCGACCCTTTCATTGCCAGCCAGCTCGCGCGCGCGCCTATTGTTCCCGAGCACCTGGTCGTCCCCTTGAGTCATCGATTGAACGCCTTGAACCGCCAGGTTCCCACCCCCACAGCCGTGAGCACCAAGCAAATCGACGACCTCGCACCAAGAGGCAGACTGACCCTGGGCAGTCTCGAATTCAGCGCCTACATGCCCAAGACCGGTCGCATGCAACGGCAGATGCAACACCGTGCCGCGCTGGCATTCGACTACGACGGCCTGCGCGCCACCGGCAGCGACGACAAGCCGCTGACCCGCCTGGTCGACGACACCAGCCAGCGCATCCGTCGCCAGCCCCAGGCCGAGCAGGTGCTGCGCAAGGCCCTGCGCGACCTCGGCTTCAAGGCGGCCACCCGACAGAGCAAGGCGCTACCCGACAGCGCCGGCGAAATGTACCAATTGCCCGACGACGAAGCCTGGCTGCGCTTTGCCCGCGAAGGCCTGCCGCGCCTGCGCGAAGCCGGTTGGAACATCGACATCCACCGCGACTTCGCCTTCAACCTGCAGGAAGTGGACGACTGGTACGCCACCATCGACGAAGCGCCCGGCCATGAATGGTTCGACCTGGAGCTAGGCATCGTGGTCGATGGCCAGCGCCACAGCCTGCTGCCGATCGTGCTGCAACTGCTGCGCAGCAACCCGGAGCTGCTGCGCCCCAGCGAACTGGCCCGGCGCAGTGACGACGAGCACCTGCTGATCGACCTCAACCGTGGCCGCCTCGATGCCCCGGCCCTGCGCGTTGCCTTGCCCTATGGCCGCATCAAGGCAGTGATGGGCACCCTGGGCGAACTGTACCTGCACGAAGACGCCGCAGGCCCGTCCCTGCGCCTGGACCGTGCCGATGCCTCACGCCTGAACGACATCGACGGCCTGCCCCTGCATTGGGAGGGTGGCGAGCATGTGCGCGACCTGGGCCGTCGCCTGCGCGATGCCCGTGACTTGCAGGTAGAACCGCCGTCCGGGCTACAGGCCAGCCTGCGCCCTTACCAGCAACAAGGCCTGAACTGGCTACAGGCGCTGCGCGAGATGGGCACCGGCGGCATCCTCGGCGACGACATGGGGCTGGGCAAGACCCTGCAGGCCCTGGCACACCTGCTGCTGGAGAAACAGTCCGGGCGCCTGAGCGCACCGGCCCTGGCGGTTATGCCGACCAGCCTGGTGCCCAACTGGCTGGACGAAGCCCAGCGCTTCGCCCCCGGGCTGCGCGTGCTGGCCCTGCAAGGCCCGGGGCGCAGCAAGCATTTCGCCAAACTGCACGAATACGACCTGGTCCTGACCACCTATGCCCTGGTGCCGCGCGACCTCGAGCACCTGCGCGCCCAGGCCTGGCATGTGCTGGTGCTGGACGAGGCACAGAACATCAAGAGCAGCACCAGCAAGGCCGCCCTCGCGGTTTGCGAGCTGCGGGCCAATCAGCGCGTCTGCCTGACCGGCACGCCAATGGAAAACAACCTGGGCGAGCTGTGGTCGATTTTCCACTTCCTCATGCCTGGCTGGCTGGGTGACCTGAAGCGCTTCAACCAGGACTACCGCACACCGATCGAGCGTCACGGCGACAGCGAGCGCATGGCCCACCTGGCCAGCCGCATCCGCCCGTTCCTGCTGCGCCGCACCAAGGAGCAGGTAGCCACCGAGCTGCCGGCCAAGACCGAGATGGTGCACTGGGTCGAGCTTAGCGATGCCCAGCGCGACACCTACGAGGCCGTGCGGGTGGCCATGGACAAGAAAGTCCGCGATGAAATCGCCCGCAATGGCGCCGCGCGCAGCCAGATCATCATCCTCGACGCCCTGCTCAAGCTGCGCCAGGTATGCTGCGACCTGCGCCTGGTCAAAGGGGTAGAAAGCAAAGGCAACCAGGCCGACAAGGGCAAACTGGGCGCGCTGCTGGAAATGCTCGAAGAGCTGCTGAGCGAAGGGCGCCGGGTGCTGTTGTTCTCGCAGTTCACCTCGATGCTGGCGTTGATCGAGCAGGAGCTGGAGAAGCGCAAGATCCGCTACAGCCTGCTGACCGGCGACACCCGCGACCGGCGCACGCCGGTGCAGCAGTTCCAGCAGGGTGATAGCGAAGTGTTCCTGATCAGCCTCAAGGCGGGTGGCGTGGGCTTGAACCTGACGGCCGCAGACACGGTGATCCACTTCGACCCCTGGTGGAACCCGGCCAGCGAAAACCAGGCCACCGACCGCGCCTACCGCATCGGCCAGGACAAGCCGGTGTTCGTGTTCAAGCTGATCACCCGGGGGACAGTGGAAGAAAAGATCCAGCTGTTGCAGCAGGAGAAGGCGGCGCTGGCGGCGAGCCTGCTGGATGGCGGGCAGGCCGGGCAATGGCGGCTGGGGGATGAAGAGATCGAAGCGCTGTTTGCGCCGCTGCCGGGGAAGCGCGGGCGGTAGCCTAGAATCCTTCGCTGCCTGTACCGGCCTCTTCGCGGGCACGCCCGCTCCCACAGGTACAGCGCTGCTTTTCAGGCTGTTGTGCTGCCTGTACCGGCCCCTTCGCGGGTAAACCCGCGAAGAGGCCGGCACAGGTACAACACTAATTTCGAAACCCGCGCTGCACCTGTGGGAGCGGGCGTGCCCGCGAAGGGGCCGTCGCGGTCAATCGACCAACTGCGCCTCCCGCAACGCCCCCAACGCCTCCAGCCACCGCGGCTGCTGGCGATAATCCGTCCGCGCAAACCCTTGCCCACGCATCCGCGCAATCCGTGGCGAGGGCTTAACCTTCATCCGCTGCGCCG
This sequence comes from Pseudomonas sp. PsB, assembly GCF_043658375.1. Taxonomy (NCBI): domain Bacteria; kingdom Pseudomonadati; phylum Pseudomonadota; class Gammaproteobacteria; order Pseudomonadales; family Pseudomonadaceae; genus Pseudomonas; species Pseudomonas sp. PsB. The sequence continues at coordinate 53,462 of NZ_JBIGLU010000024.1, forward strand.
CACTCAACGCCAGCTCCGCCGCCGCCCGGTCATTGCACACCAGGCCCATGTCGCAGCCAGCGCTCAACGCCGCCTCGATCCGACTGGCCGCGTCCCCGACCACATGCGCACCCGCCATTGACAGGTCATCACTGAAGATCACCCCGTCAAAGCCCAGCTCGCCACGCAGAATGTCCTGCAACCAGCGCCGCGAGAAGCCAGCCGGCTGGTTGTCGACCTGCGGATAGATGACATGCGCCGGCATCACTGCCGCCAATTGCCCGCTCAGGCGGGTGAACGGCACCAGGTCGGCCTGGCGCAGCTGTTCGAGGCTGCGCTCATCGGTGGGAATGGCCACATGCGAATCCGCTTCGGCCCAGCCATGCCCCGGGAAGTGCTTGCCACAAGCCGCCATGCCCGCCGCATTCATGCCACGGATGAACGCCCCGGCCAGTTGCGTGGCACGCAGCGGGTCACCCTCGAAGGCGCGGCTGCCCACCACGGCGCTGCGCTGGTGGTCCAGGTCGAGTACCGGGGCAAAGCTGAGGTCCAGGCCAACCGACAGCACCTCGGTCGCCATCAACCAACCGCACTGCTCGGCCAGGTACTCGGCGTTGTCATTGTCGGCCAGCGCACGCATTGCCGGCAGGCGCACAAAGCCCTGGCGCAGGCGCTGCACGCGGCCGCCCTCCTGGTCCACCGCCAGGATCAGGTCGGGGCGGATGGCGCGGATCGACGCGCACAGTTCACGCACCTGGCGCGGGCTGTCGATGTTGCGGGCAAAGATGATCAGGCCGGCCACTTCAGGCTGGCGCAGCAGGTGACGGTCTTCGGCGGTCAGCCATTTACCGGCGATATCCACCATCAGAGAGCCTTGCAGGCTGACAGTCATGGGTAATCCTTCATTGAAGACTGAGAGAAGCCCACTGGGGGCAGGCGGCCTGCTCGATGCGCACCGGGCAATGGGCCGGCACCTGCTCGAACAGGCTTAGCAAATCGGTGTTGCGCAGGCGTATGCAACCATGGGACAGCGCTACGCCCATGGGTTCCGTATCCGGGGTGCCGTGCAAGTAGATATAACGGCGGAAAGTGTCGACCGCACCCAGGCGGTTGACACCCGGCTCGCAGCCACTGAGCCAGAGAATGCGGGTAAGGATCCAGTCCCGGCCGGGGCATTGCGCATGCAAGGCCGGCGACCACACCTCGCCGGTCCAGCGCCGTCCGGCCAATACCGCATTCAGCGGCAAGCCCGCGCCGATCTTCGCCCGCACCTGGTGCAGGCCACACGGCGTGCAACCCGAGCCGTTGCGCTCGCCGGCGCCGTTGCGCGCCGTGGAAACCGGCACGCGCAAGCGCAGCTGGCCATCGGCAAAGCCATAAAGGCACTGGTCAGCGAGGGAAATGTGCAGGAAGTCGAGGTCGGGCATGGGCGCTAGCTTAGCCGAAGCGCCCTGCCCCGCCCAGCCTTCAGGCCTTGGCGGTGGAGGCGCCTGCGCTGGTCTTGGTGCGCGGGCGCAACTGCGCGGTGGCCATGGCGTCGTCGGTAACACCGCTATCGGCACGCATGCCCGCAGCCAGGAACGGCACCATCAGGCGCATTACCTGCTCGATTGAGGTGTTGATGCCGAAATCGGTCTCGGCAATCGCCCGCAGGGCCTTGATGCCGGACATGCTGAAGGCGGCGGCGCCAAGCATGAAGTGCACGCGCCAGAACAGCTCCAGCGGCGGGATGCGCGGTGCAGCCTCGTTGACCAGCAGCATGTAGCGGCGGAACACCTTGCCGTACATGTCTTCCAGGTAACGCCGCAGGTGGCCCTGGCTCTGGCTGAAGGCCAGGCCCAACAGGCGCATGAAGATCGACAGGTCGTTGTTGCTGCGCGGCTGCACGGCTAAAGCCTGCTCGACCAACATTTCCAGCAGCTCTTCGAGGCTCGGCTTGTGCTCCGGCTTGGCCTGGCGCCGCTCCAGCTCACGTTCGAGGCTGGCGCAGAACGGCCCGAGGAAGCGCGAGAACACTGCCTGGATCAGGGCCTTCTTGGAGCCGAAGTGATAGTTGACCGCCGCCAGGTTGACCCCGGCCTTGCTGGTAATCAGCCGCAACGAGGTTTCTGCGAACCCCCTTTCCGCGAACAGCTGCTCGGCAGCATCGAGAATGCGTTCAACGGTTTCCGATTGGGCCATGACTACTCCGACTACTCCGCCAGACAAACAGGTGTTTGAAACATACGTTTCAGCCCTGCTTCTGTCAAGGCTCGGTGACCGGCCGGTCGCCATTTAAAAGCGCCATGCGGGCGGCTGCAAGCGCCATTGCTGCTGTTTATTGCAGGTTTTGGCTTGCAGCGCATCCAGTACTGTATATAATCCCAGTCACTGTACAAAAAGACAGAGCGCTCACCATGTTGAAACTGACGCCACGCCAAGCCGAAATTCTCGCGTTCATCAAGCGTTGCCTGGAAGACAACGGCTTCCCGCCGACGCGCGCCGAGATCGCTCAGGAGCTGGGCTTCAAGTCGCCCAACGCCGCCGAGGAGCACCTCAAGGCCCTTGCCCGCAAAGGCGCGATCGAGATGACCCCGGGCGCCTCCCGTGGTATTCGCATCCCCGGTCTGGAAGCCAAGGCCGAAGAAAGCGGCCTGCCAATCATCGGCCGGGTTGCCGCCGGTGCGCCGATCCTTGCCGAACAGCACATCGAACAATCCTGCAACATCAACCCCGACTTCTTCCACCCCCAGGCCGACTATCTGCTGCGCGTACACGGCATGAGCATGAAGGATGTCGGCATCTTCGATGGCGACCTGCTGGCGGTACACACCTGCCGCGAAGCCCGCAACGGCCAGATCGTCGTAGCCCGCATCGGCGACGAAGTCACCGTCAAGCGCTTCAAGCGCGAAGGCAGCAAGGTCTGGCTGCTTGCCGAAAACCCCGAATTCGCCCCCATCGAAGTCGACCTGAAAGAACAGGAGCTGGTGATCGAGGGCTTGAGCGTCGGCGTCATTCGCCGCTGATCCAGGAGGCGTCATGCAGCAGTTCATTCACGCACCCGAGCAAGCCCAGTTGCCATTGTTCGAAGCATTCCTCGCCCAGCCCGTACTGCCTGGCCTGAAAACCAGCGAAGTGGCGCGCAAGAGCAGCCAGCCCGAGCTGTTCAGCGAACTGTCGCTGCGCGGAGCCCCCGGGCACTGCCAAAGCCTGCTGGCACCCGTGCTGCGCGAACTGAGCGAAGAGGACGAGACCCGCTGGCTGACCCTGATCGCCCCGCCGTCAAGCCTGACCCAGGCCTGGCTGCGCGATGCCGGGCTCAACCGTGAACGCATCCTGCTGCTGCAACCTCGCGGCAATCAGAGCCCGCTTCAACTGGCCTGCGAAGCCTTGCGCCTGGGCCGCAGCCACACCGTGGTCAGCTGGCTGGGCAACGTCAACGCCACTGCCCGCCAGCAATTGCTGCGCGCTGCCGGTGCCGGAAACGCACAAAGCCTGAACATCCGCCTCGGCTGATGTTCAGGCTTTGCCTGTCATTGCATGAAACCTGATGCCCTGCTGCACCTCAGTGCAGCACACGCGGCCCTTCATCACGCTCAAGCTCGCCATCCATCAGGCGACCGGCCATCTGCACGCCCACGCTGAGCATGGCCTTGGCCACTTCCACATGCTGACCCTGCAGGAACGCCTTGGCGTCTTCCGAGAAATCCAGGGTTACCAGAGAGCCCTCATCCTCGGCGCGACGCAGTTCGATGCGGCCATCAGGCAACTCGACAATTTCCAGAAACGACGTAGACATAAATGGCAGTTCTCCGCGAAAGGCCAGTATTGTACCAGCCGTAGCAGCTATCAGCACTCACTCAACGCGTCGCGGAAACGTCTCACCAGGCCCTTGAGGTTGCTGCGCCAGCTTTCCAGTTCGGCACGCGACAGCGCCGGATGCTCGGGCTCATCGAGATTGACCGCCTGGATCAATGGCTGGGTGACGTCGGTTTTTGGCGCTTTTTTCGCGACCGGTGGTCGGAACAAATCGGCATAAGCACTGAGCATTTGCGCCAGCCAGGTTTCGCGCTGGCGGGCCAGTTCCAGCAGTTCGGCCACTTCCGGGATGGCGATGCCGTTCAGGGCATCGTCGGCCAGTGCCTGCTCGACCGTTGCAACAACTGGCAGGCGGTAGAAGCCACCAATTTCATGACACAGGCCCAGCAGTGCGCCGTAGAGATGGAACAGCGCCGACTCGCGCTCGGCCTGGACCAGGCCCTGGGCATTCATGGCCTGGCTTTGTTCGGCCTTGGCCATGGACTCCAGGGCGAGGCCGGCAAAGAACAGTTTCTGATTGGTGCGGGTGTAGAGTTCCTGGGCCATTTCAGTGCCCTCCCTAAGGCTGCAAGGCGGATAGCCTCATCATAAATGATTGGGGCCGCTTTGCGCCCCTTCGCGGGCTTGCCCGCCTGACCGGTTAACGCGGTCAGCTGTAGGAGCGGCCTTGTGTCGCGAAAGGGCTGCAAAGCAGCCCCAGCAATTTGTGCATCTGCGCTGAAATCCTGGGGCTGCTTTGCAGCCCTTTCGCGACACAAGGCCGCTCCTACAAGGGCGCGCGCAGGTCAGAGACTGATGAAGAATCAGCGCTTGTCTTCAACCTTCCACGCATTGCCGTCGTAGAACGCCTTCCAGCCGGTCGGCTTGCCATCAACCTCGGACTGCACGTACTGCTCCTTGGTCTTGCGGCTGTAGCGAATTACCGCCGGGCGGCCTTCCGGGTCTTTCTGCGGCGCATCGCACAGGAAGTGGTACTTCGGATCGATCTCATGCTTGTGCGGCACGATCTCCAGCACCAGCGGTGCGCGGGTTTCGCGATTCTTGGGGAACTGGCTGGCGGCCAGGAACAGCCCCGAAGCGCCATCACGCAGCACGTAGGTATCGTCGACCTTCTCGCACTTGAGCTCTGGCATGTCCACCTTGTCCATCTTCGGTGGCGCCGCCTCGCCGCTCTTGAGCAGCTTGCGGGTGTTCTTGCACGCCGGGTTGGTGCAACCGAAGAACTTGCCGAAGCGGCCAGTCTTCAACTGCATCTCGCTGCCGCACTTGTCGCACTCCAGGCTCGGCCCTTCGTAACCCTTGATGCGGTAGTTGCCTTCCTCGATCTCGTAGCCGGCGCAATCCGGGTTGTTACCGCAGATGTGCAGCTTGTGCTTCTCGTCCAGCAGGTAGGCATCCATCGCCGTGGCGCAGATCGGGCAACGGTGCTTGCCCAGCAACACGCGGGATTCCGATTCGCCCTCGTCGTCGGCGGCAATCTCGTCGCCCGGCACCAGGTTGACGGTGGCCTTGCAGCGCTCTTTCGGCGGCAGGCTGTAGCCCGAGCAACCGAGGAACACGCCGGTGGAGGCAGTGCGGATCATCATCGGCCGGCCACATTCCTTGCACGGAATGTTGGTCATGGTCGGTTGGTTGGCGCGCATGCCGTCTTCGCTGGACTCGGCGGTCTGCAGTTTCTTGCTGAAGTCGCCGTAGAACTCGTCGAGCACGTTCTTCCAGTCACGCTCGCCCTGGGCCACGTCGTCGAGGTTCTCTTCCATGTCGGCGGTAAAGCCGTAGTCCATCAGGTTGGAGAAGCTCTCGGACAGGCGCTCGGTGACGATGTCGCCCATCTTCTCGGAATAGAAGCGGCGGTTGTGCAGGGTCACATAGCCACGGTCCTGAATGGTCGAGATGATCGCCGCATAGGTCGACGGGCGGCCGATCCCGCGCTTTTCCATTTCCTTGACCAGGCTGGCTTCGGTGAAGCGCGCCGGTGGCTTGGTGAAGTGCTGGCTCGGGTCGATCTGGATCAGCTTCAGCGCTTCGCCCTGGACCATTTCCGGCAACACGTCGTCTTCGCCAGGCTTGCTCTGCTGCGGCAGCACACGGGTGTAACCGTCAAACTTGAGGATACGGCCCTTGGCACGCAGCTCGAAGTCGCCTGCGGCCACGGTGACGCTGGTGGACAGGTACTGCGCTGGCGGCATCTGGCAGGCCAGGAACTGGCGCCAGATCAGCTCGTACAGGCGCTCGGCGTCGCGCTCCATGCCAGTGAGCTTGCTCGGGTGGGTATTCACGTCGGAAGGACGAATCGCTTCGTGCGCCTCCTGGGCGCCTTCCTTGCTGCCGTACACCAGCGGTGCCTCGGGCAGGTACTGCTTGCCGAACTCGCGCTCGATGTAGCTGCGCGCCATGTCCAGGGCGTCGGCCGACAGGTTGGTGGAGTCGGTACGCATGTAGGTGATGTAGCCGGCTTCGTACAAGCGCTGGGCCATCATCATGGTTTTCTTCACACCGAAGCCCAGGCGGTTGCTGGCGGCCTGCTGCAAGGTGGAGGTAATGAACGGTGCCGACGGCTTGCTGCTGGTCGGGCGGTCTTCACGCTTGACCACGCTGTAGCTGGAAGCCTTGAGCTTCTCCAGCGCCGCCATGGCCTGGGCTTCGTTCAGCGGCTTGAAGGCCTCACCCTTCTCGCGTGCCACTTCGAAACGCACCTTGGCGTTCTTGGCGGTGCCGAGGTCGGCGTGGATTTCCCAGTACTCTTCCGGGATGAACGCGCGGATTTCGCGCTCGCGCTCCACCACCAGCTTCACCGCCACCGACTGTACACGGCCGGCGGACAGGCCACGGGCGATCTTGGCCCACAGCAGCGGCGAAACCATGTAGCCGACCACGCGGTCGAGGAAACGCCGCGCCTGCTGCGCGTTGACCCGGTCGATATCCAGCTCGCCCGGCTGCGAGAAGGCTTCCTGGATGGCCTTCTTGGTGATTTCGTTGAACACCACGCGCTTGTAGCGGGTGTCGTCGCCGCCGATGGCCTCGCGCAGGTGCCAGGCAATGGCTTCCCCTTCGCGGTCCAAGTCGGTTGCGAGATAAATGGTGTCGGCATCCTTCGCCAGGCGGCGCAGCTCTTCGATCACCTTTTCCTTGCCAGGCAGGATCTCGTACTTGGCCTTCCAGCCGTGGTCGGGGTCGACGCCCATGCGTGCCACCAGCTGGCGGCGGGCCTTTTCCTTCGGCGACAGGGCCGGAGCCTCACCCGCGGCCTTGCCACGCTTGGCGGCTGGCTCTTTGCTGGCGCTGGCCGAACCGCTGGTGGGGAGGTCTCGGATATGGCCGATACTCGACTTCACCACGTACTGGTTGCCCAGGTACTTGTTGATGGTCTTGGCCTTGGCCGGGGATTCCACAATGACCAGCGATTTGCCCATGGATCGGAGTATTCCTGAATCTGAAGATGAAAAACGCGTCAGGTGCCAGACGCGGCACCGCTATATATAGTGGCAAAAGTGTGAGGTCAAGTTCGGACTATCACTCGTGCGACTTGCCCAGCAACCCGGGCAGCCCCTCTTCGGCCTTGACCAAAGCAAAGCGTGGCACCTGCTCGCCGTCAACCTCGACGGACTCCTGGAACATCGAAAGTGGCCGTACCCAGAAGCTGTAATCACCATACAGGCATTGGTAGAACACCATCCACTCTTCGCTCTCGGAGTGCCGCGCAACACTGAAGACACGGTACTCAGGCCCTTTGTAATGCCGGTATACGCCTGGTTGTATCTGCATGTTGCCCACCCTTTTGAATAAAACCTGTAAAAAACAAAACCGGGGCACAAGGCCCCGGTCGCTGTCCCGCTACGCGATCAGACGCGTTCGAAGACAGTGGTGATACCTTGGCCGAGGCCGACGCACATGGTCGCCACCCCCAGGGTACCGCCATTCTGCTTCATGACATTGAGCAGGGTGCCGGAAATCCGTGCCCCGGAGCAACCGAACGGGTGGCCCAAGGCAATGGCGCCGCCGTGCAGGTTAACCTTCTCATCCATCTTGTCGAGTACTTTCAAGTCTTTCAGCACTGGCAGGGCCTGTGCAGCGAAGGCTTCGTTGAGCTCGATGAAGTCGATGTCGGCCATGGTCAGGCCAGCACGCTTGAGGGCTTTCTGGGTCGATGGCACCGGGCCGTAGCCCATGATCGCCGGGTCGACACCAGCCACCGCCATGGAACGGATGACCGCCAATGGCTGGATACCCAGGTCCATGGCGCGCTGGCCGGACATGACGATCATGCACGACGCACCGTCGGTGATCTGCGACGAGGTACCGGCAGTGACGGTACCGCCTTTCGGGTTGAACGCCGGCTTCAGCGACGCCAGGCCTTCGAGGGTGGTTTCCGGGCGAATGGTTTCGTCGAAATCGAACACCTTCAGGAAGCCGTTCTCGTCATAGCCCTGCATCGGGATGATTTCGTCCTTGAACTTGCCTTCGACCGTGGCCTTGTGCGCCAGCTGGTGCGAACGCAGGCCGAACAGGTCCTGCTGCTCACGGGTGATGCCGTGCATCTTGCCGAGCATTTCCGCGGTCAGGCCCATCATCCCGGAAGCCTTGGCGGCATGCAAGGACAGGTGCGGGTTGGGGTCGACGCCATGCATCATGCTGACGTGGCCCATGTGCTCCACGCCACCGACCACGAATACATCACCGTTGCCGGTCATGATCGCCTGGGCGGCGGTGTGCAGCGCGCTCATCGACGAGCCGCACAGGCGGCTGACGGTCTGCGCCGCGGAGGTGTGCGGGATCTGGGTCATCAGCGAGGCCATGCGGGCGATGTTCCAGCCCTGCTCGAGGGTCTGGTTGACGCAGCCCCAGATCACGTCCTCGACTTCTTTCGGGTCGACCTTGTCGTTGCGTTCCAGCAGCTTGCTGATCAGGTGCGCCGACATGTCTTCGGCGCGGGTATTGCGGTGCATGCCACCCTTGGAGCGGCCCATCGGCGTGCGACCGAAGTCGACAATCACCACGTCTCTTGGATTCAGGCTCATATCAAATCTCTCGCTCTAGCTCGTTGACCGCTCAGTTGAAGAAGCGCTGGCCGTTCTTGGCCATTTCACGCAGCTTGGCGGTCGGGTGGTACAGCGGCCCCAGGTCGGCGTACTGATCGGCCAGGGCAACGAATTCGGCCACACCGATCGAGTCGATGTAGCGCAGCGCACCACCGCGGAAGGGAGGGAAACCAATGCCGTAGACCAGGCCCATGTCGGCTTCGGCAGCGGTTTCGACGATGCCGTCTTCCAGGCAGCGCACGGTCTCCAGGCACAGCGGGATCATCATCCAGTTGATGATGTCTTCGTCGGTGACTTCACGCTGCTCGAAGACGATCGGCTTGAGCACGTCGAGCACGCTGGCGTCGGCGACCTTCTTCGGTTTGCCGCGCTTGTCGGTTTCGTAGGCGTAGAAGCCCTTGCCGTTCTTCTGGCCCAGGCGGTTGGCCTCGTACAGTGCGTCAACGGCCGAGCGGCGCTCGTCCTTCATGCGGTCCGGGAAGCCTTCGGCCATCACGTCGCGGCCGTGGTGGCCGGTGTCGATGCCGACCACGTCCATCAGGTACGCCGGGCCCATCGGCCAGCCGAACTTTTCCATGACCTTGTCGATACGCACGAAGTCGACACCGGCGCTTACCAGCTTGGCGAAGCCGCCGAAGTACGGGAACAGCACGCGGTTGACCAGGAAGCCCGGGCAGTCGTTGACCACGATCGGGTTCTTGCCCATTTTCTTGGCGTAGGCCACGGTGGTGGCGACCGCCACTTCACTGGACTTCTCGCCACGGATGACTTCCACCAGCGGCATCATGTGCACCGGGTTGAAGAAGTGCATGCCGACGAAGTTTTCCGGGCGCTTGAGCGCCTTGGCCAGCAGGTTGATGGAAATGGTCGAGGTGTTGGAAGCGAGGATCGCATCGTCCTTCACCTGGGTTTCCACTTCAGCCAGCACGGCCTGCTTGACTTTCGGGTTCTCGACCACGGCCTCGACGACGATGTCGACATTGGCGAAATCGCCATAGGACAGGGTCGGGCGAATGGCGTTGAGTGCCTCGGCCATCTTGGCCGGGGTCAGGCGGCCCTTCTCGACGCGGTTGCCGAGCAGCTTGGAGGCCTCGTTCAGGCCCAGCTGGATGGCTTCCTCGCGGATATCCTTCATCAGGATCGGGGTGCCCTTGACCGCCGACTGGTAGGCGATGCCGCCACCCATGATGCCAGCGCCGAGCACGGCGGCCTGCTTCACGTCGTGGGCGATTTCGTCATGCGCCTTGGCCTTGCGCTTGAGTTCCTGGTCGTTGAGGAACAGGCCGATCAGGCTCTCGGCAACCGAGGTCTTGGCCAGCTTGGCGAAGCCTGCGGCTTCGACTTCCAGGGCCTTGTCACGGCCGAAGTTGGCAGCCTTCTGGATGGTCTTGATGGCTTCGACCGGAGCTGGGTAGTTCGGGCCGGCCTGGCCAGCGACGAAGCCCTTGGCAGTTTCGAAGGCCATCATCTGCTCGATGGCGTTGAGCTTGAGCTTTTCCAGCTTGGGCTGGCGCTTGGCCTTGTAGTCCAGCTCGCCACTGATGGCGCGCTTGACCAGGTCAAGGGCACCGGCCATCAGCAGTTCAGGCGCGACCACGGCGTCGACGGCACCCACTTTCAGGGCGTCTTCGGCACGGTTTTCCTTGCCGGCAGCGATCCACTCGATGGCGTTGTCCGAACCGATCAGGCGCGGCAGGCGCACGGTACCACCGAAGCCCGGGTAGATACCCAGCTTGACTTCCGGCAGGCCGATCTTGGCGCTGGTGGACATGACCCGGTAGTCGGCGGCCAGGCACATTTCCAGGCCGCCGCCCAGGGCGATGCCGTTGATGGCGGCGACGGTCGGCACTTCGAGGTCTTCGAAGGCGTTGAAGATGCGGTTGGCTTCCAGGTTGCCGGCGACCAGTTCGGCCTCGGGCAGCTTGAAGTTGTCGACGAACTCGGTGATGTCGGCGCCGACGATGAACACGTCCTTGCCACTGCTGACGATCACGCCCTTGACCGAGGCGTCGGCCTGGATGGCATCGACGGCCTGGCGCAGTTCGTTCAGGGTCAGGCGGTTGAACTTGTTGACGGACTCACCCTTGAGGTCGAACTTGAGCTCGACGATGCCACTTTCAAGAGCCTTAACCGTGATGGCTTTACCTTCGTAAATCATCAACTGATCTCCACGATATGGAAGCTGAACAGTACACGCCGATCGCTGCAGCAAAAGCAGGCCTAGCTGCCCTGCCCCAGGCACACCCGTCAGCGCGCTAGTCGGAAGTATGGCTTGGCGTCATGACATACAAACGCTCAATTCATACGCCCGTTTGATTTGGGTGTGCACACATTCTCCGAAAAGATCGGCGTTGTCAAATGCTCGCGAGCAAGGTGAAAACACGACTTTCCGGTCATTTTGTAGCGTCCCGGTACAAAACGTGATGACAGTGATTGCTGACCATTCATGTCAGCGATTGACCACGAACCGCAGAAGAATGCTGCAGCCTTTGCCTTGCGCGGCGGCCTTGAACGGCTACACTGGCACTTGCTTGAATGCATACCCGGCCTGCCTGGCCTTTTCTGCGCAGCAGAACGCAAAGCGGCGACTTGGCACCCCACCCCTTCAGGGGTCGGCCAAGCCGCCGCTTTGTCGTTATAGAGGCTTAAAGAGCGCCGCATACCCTTGTGCTGCGCAGCAGCCCCGGCAATCTTTGCTTTTCTCTGATATCTCAGGGGCTGCTGCGCAGCCCGATCGCGACACAAGGCCGCTCCTACAGGGCCCGTGCAAAACAGGTTTCAGGCCAGGGTTTCGAGGACGTGGGCAATATCCTGCAACACAGCCGTATCGCCCCGCTCGGTCCAGTACAGCGCGATCATCCGGGCATCGGCCTCGACCTTGTAGACACTCGCCGGCAAGCGCGCCAGGGCCTCCATGAAGCGTGGGTCCGCGCAGGGCTCACGCCACTGGTTCCACCACACTCCCGGGGTGATCTGCCAGAAGCTGAAGCTGTCATCATGCCCGCGGCGACGTGCCCGGTGGTATTGCGGGCACGGGCTTGGCGGCTCCTTTTCCAGCCAGTGCGGCCACTGCTGCGGCGCCAGCTGCATGGCCAAACCCATGCGCCGAGCCTCCAGGCGCAGCTTCATCTGCTCGCTCTGCTTGCGCGAGGTGCGCAACCAGGAAAGCGGGCTGAGAATCAGCGCGAGGATTGACACCACCAGCAATACCGTCATATCTGTAGTTCCCATAAAACGTTGCAAATGAGCTGGTTAGCCATTTTTCACGGAAGACCCGCCCGAAAGCGACCATACTTCTTCTATCGCGATTGTCAGGAGTTCCGCTCATGTCCTACGAACATCTTCTGGTCGCCGTCGACCTGACCGAGGAATGCGACCCGGTGATCAAACGTGCCATGGCGCTGGCCGCACCGTCGAATGCCAAGGTTTCGCTGGTACACATCGTCGAGCCGATGGCCATGGCGTTTGGCGGTGACGTGCCGATGGACCTGTCGCAATTGCAACAACAGCAGTTCGACCAGGCCAAGGAACGCATGGACCGCCTGTTCAACAAATACCCGGACATCCACCGCGGCGACTCGCACCTGACCTATGGCCAGCCGCGCCAGGAAATCCACCAGCTGGCCAAGGACCAGAAGTGCGACCTGATCGTTGTCGGCAGCCATGGCCGTCATGGCCTGGCGTTGCTGCTGGGCTCCACGGCCAATGACGTGCTGCATGGTGCGCCGTGCGATGTACTGGCGGTGCGGTTGCAGAAGAAGGAATGATTCAACCTGTCCCGGCCATTTCGCGGGTGAACCCGCGAAGGGGCCGGGCCAGGCTAACGCCGATCAGCCTTCCAGTTCGGCCCAGCGCTCCACCAGCACATCCAGCTCACCCTGCAGCTTCTCGATCTTGGCCAGCACTGCCGAGGTTTCCGCAATCGGCCGCTGATAGAAGCCCGCCGCATTCACTTCTTCCTGGGCCTCGGCCATGCGCTGCTCCAGTTCGTCGATCTGCCCCGGCAGCATTTCCAGCTCACGTTGCAGCTTGTAGCTGAGCTTCTTCTTCGAACCATCGGCCACCTCTGCAACAGGCGCAGGCGCCGGCTTGGCCTCGAGCTTCTCCACCACCGCGCTGTTGAGCTCGGACTTGCCGCCCTTGCTCTCGGTCACGCCCAGCAGCTTCGGCGAGCCACCCTGGCGAATCCAGTCCTCGTAACCACCGACGTATTCGCGCACCTTGCCCTCGCCTTCGAACACCAGGGTGCTGGTGACGACGTTGTCGAGGAAGGCCCGGTCGTGGCTGACCATCAGCACGGTGCCCTTGTAGTTGGACAGCACCTCCTCGAGCAGCTCGAGGGTTTCCACATCCAGGTCGTTGGTCGGTTCGTCAAGCACCAGCAGGTTGGCCGGCTTGCTGAACAGCTTGGCCAGCAACAGCCGAGCACGCTCGCCACCCGAGAGCGCCTTGACCGGCGTACGGGCACGCTGAGGGCTAAACAGGAAATCGCCCAGGTAGCTCAGCACATGGCGGTTCTGGCCATCGATCTCGATGAAGTCGCGGCCTTCGGCCAGGTTGTCGATAACGGTCTTTTCCAGGTCGAGCTGGTGGCGCATCTGGTCGAAATAGGCCACTTCCAGCTTGGTGCCGCGCTCGACCTTGCCGGTGGTCGGCTCCAGGTCGCCGAGCATCAGCTTGAGCAGGGTGGTCTTGCCGGTACCATTGGCGCCCAGCAGGCCGATGCGGTCCTCACGCTGCAGGACCATGGAGAAGTCCTTGACCAGCACAGGCCCGTCGGGGTGATGGAAACTGACGTTTTCCAGCACCATCACCTGCTTGCCGGACTTTTCCGCCGCCTCGATCTGGATATTGGCCTTGCCCTGGCGCTCGCGGCGTTCGCTGCGCTCCACGCGCAGGGCCTTCAGCGCACGTACGCGGCCTTCGTTGCGGGTGCGGCGGGCCTTGATGCCCTGGCGGATCCACACTTCTTCCTGAGCCAGGCGCTTGTCGAACAATGCGTTGGCGGTTTCCTCGGCGGCCAGCGCGGCCTCCTTGTGCACCAGGAAGCTGGCATAGTCGCCGTTCCAGTCGATCAGGCCGCCGCGGTCCAGTTCGAGGATGCGGGTGGCCAGGTTCTGCAGGAAGGAACGGTCGTGGGTGATGAACAGCACCGCGCCGTTGAAGCCGCGCAGGGCCTCTTCGAGCCAGGCGATGGCACCGATGTCCAGGTGGTTGGTCGGTTCGTCGAGCAGCAGCAGGTCGGGTTCCGACACCAGCGCCTGGGCCAGCAGCACGCGGCGGCGCCAGCCACCGGACAGCTCGGCCAGGGTCTTGTCGGCCGGCAGCTGCAGGCGGCTGAGGGTGCTTTCCACCACCTGCTGCAGGCGCCAGCCGTCACGGGCTTCCAGCTCGTGCTGGACGTGCATGAGTTTTTCCAGGTCTTCATCGCCCTGGATGTTCAGGCTCAGGTGGTGGAACTGCGCCAGCAACTCGCCCACGCCATCCAGGCCTGCGGCCACCACATCGAACACCGTGCGCTCGTCGGCCACCGGCAGTTCCTGCGGCAGCTCGCCGATCTTCAGGGCCGGGGCGCGCCAGATTTCGCCGTCGTCGCCCTTCTGCTCGCCCTTGACCAGGCGCAGCATGCTCGACTTGCCGGTGCCGTTGCGGCCGATGATGCACACCCGCTCGCCACGAGCGATCTGCCAGGACACTTTGTCCAGCAGCGGCATGGCGCCGAATGCGAGGGACACATCGCTGAATTTGAGCAGGGTCATGTTGGTCTCCATAAATCGGGCGCGCATTCTACCTGACTTGGCCCTCGACGGCATCCGCCTGGCCAACCGCCGAGGCCTTTGCGACATCTGGTCGAACTTAATATCCCGATACAAGCACAGTGCTTTCACCCGCCGCCGGCAAACAGCTAAGCTAAGGCAATAGCTTCCAACAGTGCTGGCTCCGCCGTCACTTCCCCATGGTTCAACTGCCCGGACGTATCATGCGCAGCCGCCTGTTACATATTGCATCCTGCCTGCTGCTCACCGCCGCCACCTGCGCGGCGCAGGCCGCCGACCTTACCCTGCAACGCCAGTACTATGACGAGGCCAAGCGCGCGCTGGCCAAAGGCGACAAAGGCCCGTACCTGCGCTATGCCCAGGCCCTCAGCGACTACCCGCTGACGCCCTACCTGGCCTACGACGAACTCACCGCCCGCCTGAAAACCGCCAGCAACCAGGAAATCGAAGGCTTCCTTGCCAAGCATGGCGACCTGCCCCAGGCCAACTGGATGAAACTGCGCTGGTTGCGCTGGCTGGCCGAACGCGGCGAATGGAACACCTTCGCCAAGTACTACGACCCCAAGCTCAACTTCACCGAACTGGACTGCCTCAATGGCCAGTACCAGCTCAGCCACGGGCTGCGCGCCGAGGGTTTTGCCACGGCCGACAAACTGTGGAACGTCGGCAAGTCGCAGCCGGCCACCTGCGACACGCTGTTCGGCATGTGGGCGGCCGAGGGCCAGCTGACCGAGGCCAAGCGCTGGCAACGCACCAAGCTGGCGGCCCAGGCGCGCAACTACGGCCTGGCCAACAACCTGGTCAAGACCCTGACCACCCTCGCGCCGCAGGGGCGCCTGCTGGTCGATGTGGCGCAGAAACCCGAGCTGCTCAACCAGCCGTCGCGCTTCACCCCGGTCAACGAAGCCATGTCCGACGTGGTCAGCCTCGGCCTGCGCCGCCTGGCCCGGCAGGACCCGGAGCGGGCCATGGCGCTGCTCGACGACTACGCCCAGCGCATGCACTTTTCCCGTGACGAGAAGGTGGCCATCGCCCGTGAGATCGGCCTGACCCTGGCGCGCCGCTACGACCCGCGCGCGCTCGACCTGATGACCCGCTACGACCCCGAACTGCGCGACAACACCGTCAGCGAATGGCGCCTGCGCCTGCTGCTGCGCCTGGGGCGTTGGGAAGACGCCTACGAACTGACCCGCCGCCTGCCCCAGGACCTGGCCAGCAGCAGCCGCTGGAAATACTGGCAAGCGCGCAGCCTGGAGCTGGCACAGCCGAACAACCCTCAGATCCCGCTGCTGTACAAGACCGTGGCGCGTGAGCGTGACTTCTACGGCTTCCTCGCCGCCGACCGGGCACAGACCCCTTACCAGCTGAACAACAAGCCGCTGGTGCTCAGCCCACAGCTGGTCAACAAGGTACGCAACACCCCGGGCATCCGCCGTGCCCTGGAGTTCCACGCCCGCGGCCAGATCGTCGAAGGCCGCCGCGAGTGGTACCACGTCAGCCGCCACTTCACCCGCGACGAAATGGTCGCCCAGGCGCGCCTGGGCTACGACCTGCGCTGGTACTTCCCGGCCATTCGCACCATCAGCCAGGCGCAGTACTGGGACGACCTGGACATTCGCTTCCCGATGGCGCACCGCGACACCCTGGTGCGCGAGGCCAAGGTCCGCGGCCTGCATTCAAGCTGGGTATTCGCCATTACCCGCCAGGAAAGCGCGTTCATGGAGGATGCCCGTTCCCCGGTGGGTGCCAGCGGCCTGATGCAGTTGATGCCGGCCACGGCCAAGGAAACCGCGCGCAAGTTCAGCATCCCGCTGGCATCCCCGGCGCAAGTGCTCAACCCGGACAAGAACATCCAGCTGGGTGCGGCCTACCTGAGCCAGGTGCACAGCCAGTTCAACGGCAACCGGGTACTCGCTTCGGCAGCCTACAACGCCGGGCCCGGGCGCGTGCGGCAGTGGCTCAAAGGCGCCAAGCACCTGAGCTTCGATGTGTGGGTGGAATCGATCCCGTTCGACGAAACGCGCCAGTATGTGCAGAACGTGCTGTCGTATTCGGTGATCTACGGGCAGAAGCTGAACTCGCCGCAGCCGCTGGTGGATTGGCACGAGCGGTATTTCGATGACATGTGATTGCTACTGAGCCTGTGCCGGCCCTTTCGCGGGCTTGCCCGCTCCCACAGGTATTGCACCGGGTTTGAATGCGGTGCAGTACCTGTGGGAGCGGGCAAGCCCGCAAAGAGGCTGGAACAGGCAACACAGCTACTCCAGGATTTCGACCTTCATCCCTACCTCCAACCACCCACTGCCATCCACCGCCAGGTTCTGCCCGAACAGCACATCCCCCTCCTTCTCACGGAAGGTCCTGAGCGTGGCCATCGGCTCGCGGTCCTCGCTGCGCTCGCCGGTAGCCGGGTCGATGGTGGTAAAGATGCAGCGCACACTGGGCTTGAGCACGCGAAACTCCAGGGTGCCGATACGAATCCGCTTCCAGCCATCTTCGGCAAACGGTTCAGCCCCCTGCACCACCAGGTTGGGCCGAAAGCGCAGCATCTCCATGGGGCGTCCGATACGCCGCTCGAGTTCGTCCAGCGAACCCTGGCCGATCAGCAACAACGGGAAACCGTCCGGGAACGCCGCCCGGTCACTGTTGAAGCCATAGCCATTGGGCAGGTAACGCGCACGCTGCTCCGGGCAATGCACCAGGCGCACGGCCTTGCCCAGCAGCTGGCTCAGCCAGGCCGCCGCCGCATCGCCCGCATCCGGCACGCGCAGGGTATCGCGCCAGATGGTCACGCCGCGCAGGGCGTCATCGGCAGGCGGCACAGGCACCCGCAACGGTGCCTGCCCAGGTGCTTCCAGCAGCAACTGGCCGCTGTCATCATCGCTAGCCTTGATCTGGCCTAGCTGAGGCCAGGCGCGCTGGGTAAGGAAGCGTCCGTTTTCTTCCTCCACCACCATCCAGCGCCGGTCACCCTGCAACCCCAGCAATCCCACCGGTGAAGCCTGCAGGCGTTGCGCCTGCCCCGACTTCACCGGGTACCGATACAGCTCACTGAGAAACATCCTTGCCGCCTCGCGTCATGCCAAAACGCCAAGCTTATACCCGGCAGGGGCCGGGATCACGCGGTAGCGGCATCCAGCAACAGGCGTTGCTTGACTACGTCGACCAGGCGATCGGGCTGGAACTTGGACAGGAAGTTGTCGCAGCCCACCTTCTTCACCATGGATTCGTTGAAACTACCCGACAGCGAGGTGTGCAACACCACGTACAGCTGGCGCAAACGGGCATCGCCACGGATCTCGGTGGTCAACCGGTAGCCGTCCATTTCCGGCATCTCGGCGTCGGTGAACACCATCAGCAGCTTCTCGCACACGTCCTCACCAGCGTCAGCCCAGCCCTTGAGCATGCGCAGCGCCTTCAGGCCATCACTGGCCACGTGCAGCTTCACGCCCAGCTGGGACAGGGTGTCGCGCAATTGCGCCAGGGCCACGCTGGAGTCGTCCACCAGCAGCACTTCGCGACCACGTGCCCGGGCCAGCACCGGGTCGGCGAGCTTGTCGCCGGAAACCCGGGCGTTGTACGGCACGATCTCGGCCAGCACCTTCTCCACATCGATCACTTCCACCAGCTTGTCATCGACCTTGGTGATGGCGGTCAGGTAATGCTGGCGTCCGGCGCTGGATGGCGGCGGCATGATCGCTTCCCAGTTCATGTTGACGATGCGGTCGACACCGCCCACCAGGAAGGCCTGTACCGAGCGGTTGTATTCGGTGACGATGATGGTGCTGTCCGGCCCCGGCTGCAGCGGGCGCATGCCGATCGCCTGGGACAGGTCGATCACCGGCAGGGTCTGGCCGCGCAGGTTGACCACGCCGCAGACGAAAGCGTGGCGCTGGGGCATCAGGGTCAGCTTGGGCAGTTGCAGCACTTCCTGCACCTTGAACACGTTGATCGCGAACAGCTGGCGGCCGGCCAGGCGAAACATCAGGATTTCCAGGCGGTTCTCACCCACCAGTTGCGTGCGTTGGTCTACCGTGTCGAGAATGCCAGCCATTGGAAAGCCCCCAGGCTTGAGTCGGAAAAAGTGAAATCATCCACCCTGTATCGGCGGCTTCACGCACACCTTGACCCTTGCGGGAAAATGCCGTGAAGGCGATTGATATCACTTTACCATCATGCTTTACTGCGGGAAGTACGGGTGATTAAGCGGGACAGTAAAAGTTCCCCACCTGAGGCCCTTATCAGGGAAACCCTTAGCCACAATCGGGTGCAACCTGATGTTCGCGATATCCTTTAGCCATTAATGTGACGCCATTCTCATTGCATGAATGGAGTCAGGCTTTTGCTAGCTATCGTTTTGGCGTGCCCGTCCCCTGCGCCCGCCCCACGCGCGGGGGCATCATGATGGACAGCGCCTTGTCGTTCGATAACGCCCTGCAGGGGTTCCTGCTGGATGCCCAGGTACTGCTGACCCAGGCCCAGGAATGCCTGCAGCATCTGGAGCTGATCGACAACGACCCGGATGCCTGCCACTGCCTGGACAACGCCCTCGACAACCTTGCTCGACAGGCCACACACCTGGGCCTGCGCGAAGTCGCCCATTACACCACCGCCCTGCAGCAGTTGCTGGCACCGGCCTGCCAGGTCGGTCGCCTGCAGCGCGAAGCCCTGCCCGCGGTAGGGGCCTGCCTGACCCTGCTGGCCTGGCAACTGGAACTGGTCGACCCTTGCACCGGGCGACTCAACCTGGACATCGGCGAGCAGCTGGTACTGCTGGGTGAACTGGCCAAGGCCGTGCAGCAAACGTTTGCACAACCCTGCACCTCCTGCGACGAGCAAGGCAGCGTGTGCATCCACCCGCATACCGAGACGGCAGGCAGCACGCACTCCGGCCGCTCATCTGCCACATATTGAACTGGCTTGAAATGCAGCCGGGCACGTTTATTCAGGCCCACCCAGGTCGAACTTGGAAAGTTCTCGAAGTTTTCCAGGTTGCCGGGGGCCAAGTTGAATCAACAGCGCGCAAGTTCAATGGCAAGTGCCTGTTGTGCGATCAAGCCAAGTGGCACTTTGCTACCCTCCAGCGCCCGCCCCGCAGGCGTTTCATAGCGTTACCCGATCGCGACCAATGCACTGCGAAGTGGTAATATGCGGCCCCACAAACGCTTGCGACCTGCAGCAAGGTCGCAAGATCACGTGTTCGAAAGAAAATATAAAGTACTGCTCCAAAGCCTCTGACATGGATTGTGCAAGGCCTCCATCAGCAATACTTCAGTGGCTTCCCTACCTATGTTTCCACGCTTGAAGACTTCTTTGCGGTGCTGCTTCCGCACTACCCTGCTGCGCTGGGCGACGGTCGGGCTGTGCGTGGCCTCGCTGGTTGCCACCCTGTCGCTGTACCTGACCGACCAGGCGATCCCGGCCAGCCTGCTGCTGCTGCAGCTGGCCGCCACGCTGGGCGCTGCCGTGCACCTGGCCCTGGGCGCCAGGTCGATCAGCCTTCGCCCGGCGGAACTGGCCGGGCGCATGCTCAAGGTCCAGGAAGACGAGCGCCAGCACCTGAGCCGGGAATTGCACGATGACATCGGCCAGCTGCTCACCGCCGCCAAGCTGCAGCTGCAGTGGCTGCAGAAGCGCATGCCCGATGACCTGCAAGGCCACTGCGACGCCCTGCGCAGCACGCTGGATGACACCCTGGGCAACGTGCGCGATGTCTCCGCCCTGCTCAACCCGCGGCAGCTGGCCAGCCTGGGCCTGGAGGCCAGCCTGCGCGCACACCTGGTGCGCACCCTGGGCAACAGCGGCGTGCACTGGAGCCTGGCGTGCAACCAGCGCCTGGGCGGCATCGACGAGGCCGTGGCCATGGCGGTGTTCCGCATTACCCAGGAAGCCGTGACCAACATGCTGCGCCACGCCCAGGCACGCAACCTGGTCGTCCGCCTGCAGCGCACCCCCGAGGGGTTGGCGTTATCGATCCACGACGATGGCCGCGGCTTCGTGCCAGCCAGGCAACCGGCCGAAGCAGGCCAGCGGGGCTTGGCCGGCATGCAGGAGCGGGTAACCGCGTTGCAGGGCAGCCTGGACATCACCAGCCAGCTCGGCCTGGGCACGCGCATCGAGGCAATGTTCCCATGGCCACCGCGCACCCAGGAACGCGCCAGGAGTACTGCAACCCATGACCTGTAGACTGCTGCTGGTAGACGACCACTCGCTGATCCGCGCCGGGGTGCGCGCACTGGTCTGCGACATCCCCGGCTATGACGTGATCGGTGAAGCCGACGACGGCAGCCAGTTGCTCGAACAGGTGCGCACGCTGGCGCCGGACATCGTCTTGCTGGACATCTCCATGCGCTCGACCAGCGGCCTGGACGCCCTCACCCAACTGCGCGCCAGCGGCAACACCTGCAAGGTGCTGATCCTGTCGATGCACACCGACCCGGACCTGATCATGCGGGCCCTGGAAAGCGGCGCCCACGGCTACCTGCTCAAGGACACCAGCGCCACCGAACTGGAACAGGCCCTGGCCGCGGTGCGCAACGGCGAGCGCTACCTCAGCCCAGCCATCGCCCATACGGTCATCAACCAGGCGCTGCAGCACGCCAGGCAGGGCAAGCAACCCGCGGGCGAGCGGCATAACCTCACGGCGCGACAGCTGGAAATCCTGCGCCTGATCGTGCGTGGCAAGTCCACCCGGGAAATCGCCACCGGCCTGGGCCTGTCGATCAAGACCGTGGAAACCCACCGCTCGCAAATCATGAAACGCCTGCAGATCCATGACGTGGCCGGCCTGGTGCTGTTCGCCGTGCGCGAGAAAATCATCAGCCTGGACGACTGAGCAACGGCGACCCGTCCGGCAGGTGCAGGCGCAGTGCAGCGGGCCTGGCCTGGAAGCGCAACTTGTCGGCCTGCACCGGCTCGCCATCAAGGTTGATGTCCAGGCCCTGCGAGCACTTGATCTCGACCCAGGGCAACCTGGCCCTGACTAACAACCCGTTGCCAGCCAACAGCTCACGCAGCGCCCCGACCATCTCCTGTGGTGCCGGCAGGATGGCGATGTCGAGCAAGCCGTCGTCCACCAGGGCCTCGGGGCACAGCACTTGCCCACCCCCGGCCTGGCGGCCATTGCCGATCCCCAGCGCCAGCAGGTCACCCTGCCAGTCGAAGCCCGGCCCTTGCAGCTCCACCGAGGCTGCCTGCAGTTCGCTGAAGCGCGACAAGCCGGTGAACAGGTAGGCAGCCGCGCCCAGCACTTTCTTCAGGTCTTCGGAGGTATTGGCCGTGACCTGGCTGCCAAAACCGCCCGTGGCCATGTTGAGGAACAACTGGTCGCCGGCCTGGCCCAGGTCTATTGGCCGTGCGGGTATGTTCAGCAATGCCAGTGCCGTGGCAGGCTCCAGGGGTATACCGGCGGCCTTGGCAAAATCATTGGCCGTGCCCAGCGGCAACAACGCCAGGGTGGCCTCGGTACCTGCCAGCCCCATGGCCTCGGCGACATCACGCAGCGTGCCATCGCCGCCTCCGGCGACGATATGGCCGTAGCCGGCGGCCAGCGCCTCGGTGACCAGGCGCTGCGCGTCGCCGGCCTCCCAGGTGACCCGCACATCCAGTACCCAGCCGCTGTCGCGCAGGCCATGCACGGCGCTGCGCACGTCTTCGTTCATGGCCTGCTTGCCGTGCAGGATCAGCATTGCCTTGCGCCCTTGCATGTGCGCGCCTCCGTGAAGTGATCAACCCAGATCTCGACCCTTTGCAATTGCGGATCGTTGCATGCGCCCGAAAAAATAGCAGGCCAACGCGATCGATTGTGGGCATCAACCGACAAGCGTCGGCCGGTCTTTTCCCACACACCTGGCAATGCACGGCTATGCTCAGCAGATACACTTTATTGCCACGGACGCGCCCCCGGCAGTGGTTCTACCACTGCTGCCCAAGGGCGCGTCTTGCTATCCGCAGCCTTTAGCGAGGATTTCGGGTCATGCGCATTCTCTGGACACTGCCGTACCTGCCCTGGCCAACCACCAGCGGCAGCAAGACCCGGCAATACCACCTGATACGCGCACTGGCACAGCGGGGCCACCGGATTACCCTGCTGGTGCAATCGAAGATCCCGCTCGGCGATGCCGCCCGCGAAGCCCTGGAACCGCTGCTCGAGCGCCTGATCGTGCTGCCCCGTCGGCCCCTGCACAGCCCGCTGAACCTGCTGGCCTCACCGATCATCGCCTACCCCATGCGGGCAATCATCAATGGCTTGGCCCCTTGCCTGCGGCACCGCTTCGAGCAATTGCTGGACGAGCCTTGGGACGTGATCCAGATCGAACACAGCTACAGTTTCCAGCCCTTCGAAAAGGCCCTGCAGGCACGCGGACTGCCGTACATGCTCAGCGAGCACACCCTGGAGTCGGTGATGGGTGGCGCCAGCCACGATCGCCTGCCGCTATGGCTGCGCCCGCTCAACGCCTTCGACCGCTGGCGCTATCGACGCTGGGAACAGCGGGTCTTGCGCCAACCCACCGAACTGGTGGCAGTCAGCGCCCACGATGCCGAATTGATCGCGCAGATCAGCGGGCGCCCGGTGAACGTGGTGGTGAATGGCGTGGACTGTGATTTCTACCAGCACGTGCAACCCGCGCTGCACAGCCAGCGCCTGCTGTTCGTTGGCAACTTCGAGTATGGCGCCAACCTGGAGGCCATCGAATGGGCGCTGGAAGACATCATGCCGCAGGTCTGGATGAGCAACCCGGCGGTGCGCCTGGCGATTGCCGGGCATGCCATGCCGGCCAGCTGGAAACTGCACTGGAACGACCCACGCATCGAATGGTTCGGCTACCGCCCCGACCTGCGTGAACTGCAACGGCGTTCGGCATTGTTCTTCGCACCGCTGCGCTATGCCGGTGGCTCCAAGGTGAAAATCCTCGAAGCGATGGCCGCCGGCTTGCCGGTGATCACCACCGGCAAAGGCGTTTCAGGCCTGGCCGCGAACAATGGTGAGCACTACCTGGGCAGTGAGGATGGCGACCAGCTGGCCCTGCTGATCACCCAGTTGCTCAACCAGCCCTGGCGCATGAGCCAGTTGAGCGACGCCGGGCGCCAGTTCGCCCGCCAGCGCCACGACTGGAGCGTGGCCGCCCAGCAACTGGAGAACGTGCACATGCGCCTGGCACTGGCGGCACCGGCCGAGGCCACGCCGCTGGCCAGTGCCTGACTGGGCCGCTCAGCCAAGTAGTTCGCTGAAGGGGATGAACGGCACGCTGTCACCCTGCTTCGGCGTACTGCCTTCGCGTACCTCCACCAACCCCTCGGCCCAGGCCGCACTGCGCAACACGCCAGAGCTCTGGTTCTTGTAGATGCGCACCTGGCCCTGTTCGATGCGGGCGCGCAGGTACTCGCGGCGCGTGCCGGCCTTGGGCCAGTCAAAGCCGGCCGGCATGTCGAAGCGCAACGGCGTGACATCGGCCACGCCCTGACGCCGTAACAGGTAGGGCCGGGTCAGCAGGCCGAAGGTGACCAGGGTCGAGGCCGGGTTACCCGGCAGGCCGATTACCGGCACGCCCTGGAAGTGGCCGAAGGTCAGCGGCTTGCCCGGTTTGATCGCCAGCTTCCACAAGGCCAGCTCGCCAGCTTCGCGCAGGGCGGCGCCGAGGTAGTCGGCCTCCCCCACCGAGACACCGCCGGTGGACAGGATCAGGTCGACATCGCCCAGCTCGGCCAGGCAGCTGCGGGTGCGTGCCAGGTCATCCGGCAGGATGCCCGCATCGACCACATCGCAGCCCAGCCTCTGCAGCCAGCTGACCAGCAGCCGGCGATTACTGTTGTAGATCTGCCCCGGCCCCAGCGGCAGGCCGGGTTCGACCAGTTCGTCACCGGTGGACAACACCGCCACCCGCACCTTGCGCACCACGTCCAGCCGGCCATGGCCCAGGGTCGCGGCCAGGCCCAGCTCGATCGGCCCCAGCCGGGTGCCGGCGCTCATCACCTGTTCGCCCTTGCGGGTTTCCTGGCCCTGGGGACGAATGTTCTGCCCGGTCTTCAGCGCTTCGAGAAAGCGTACCCGGCCATCCTCCGCCACTTCGGTGTTTTCCTGCATCTCGACGCAGTCGGCACCTTCGGGCAGCGGTGCCCCGGTGAAGATGCGCGCGCAGGTGCCCGGTTGCAGCGGCTGCGGCGCATGGCCGGCGAAAATCCGCTGGCTGACCGGCAGTGGTTCGCCCTGCCAGTCGGCCATGCGCAGGGCGTAACCGTCCATGGCACTGTTCGGCCAAGGCGGCAGGTCGAGCGAGGCCACCAGGTCGGTGGCCAGCACACGGCCCTCGGCCTCGGCCAGCGGCAGGTTCTCGGTGTCGCGGATCGGTGCCGCTTCGGCCAAAGCCAGCAGCTGCTCCAAGGCCTGTTCTACCGGCATCAGCGGCCGGGCCTGGCGGACCTCAGCCACGGCTGTCGCAGGCCGCTGCCTGTTTCAGGTGCGGCACGAAGTTGCACGGGCGATGGCGGGCATCCAGCTGCTCGGCGAGGATACCGTCCCAACCGGTGCGCACCGCGTTGGTCGAACCCGGCAGGCAGCACACCAAGGTACCGTTGGCCAGCCCGGCCAGGGCGCGCGACTGCACGGTGGAGGTGCCGATGTCGGCCACGGAAATCTGCCGGAACAGCTCACCAAAGCCTTCTACCTGCTTGTCCAGCAGGCAGGCCACGGCCTCGGGCGTGCTGTCGCGGCCGGTGAAGCCGGTGCCGCCGGTGATCAGCACCACCTGCACGCTGTCATCGGCAATCCAGGTGGCGACCTGGGCGCGAATCTTGTACAAGTCATCTTTCAGCAGCACGCGCTCGGCCAGGCGATGGCCAGCCGCGCTCAGCCGGTCGACGAACAGCTGGCCGGAGGTATCGGTGTCGAAAGTACGGGTGTCGCTGACCGTGAGCACGGCGATGTTCAGCGGCACGAAGGGGGTATCTGCCTTGGCTTTCATGGGGGTCCGTCACAAGAAGATGGGATGGCCGCAGTTATAACACAGCGCGCCCCCATCACAGCGTGACGCCCGTGGCCCTTGCCCTCGATCAATGCCCCGGGTTTGCCGCTATGCTGCACTGTAGACGGAACTTGCGTGGACGCCCTGCGTCTTAATGTCATCTAGCACCATCGCACTGGAGAAACACGATGATTCAACGGACCCTACCCGCCTTCCTGCTCGCCTTGGGCCTGGGCGCCCTCGCTGGCTGCGCATCGCCAACCGTCATTACCCTGAACGACGGTCGCGAAATCCAGGCCACCGACACACCGAAGTTCGATGAAGACTCCGGTTTCTACGAATTCGAGCAGCTGGACGGCAAGCGCACACGCCTGAACAAGGACCAGATCCGCACCGTCAAAGAGCTCTGATCGCAGCCTGTTTTTTGCAAAGGCCCTTTTAACAACAAGGGCTTGCGTGCAAAAAAAGTATGCAGTAGGATTTCCTTCATCGGAGTGTAGCGCAGCCAGGTAGCGCGTCTCGTTCGGGACGAGAAGGCCGCAGGTTCGAATCCTGTCTCTCCGACCAAATCCTCGTCAAAAAGCCCGCCTAGTGCGGGCTTTTTGTTGCGCATTGAAATGCCCCTGTAGGAGCGGCCTTGTGTCGCGATGGGCCGCAAAGCGGCCCCAGATCCCGGCATCGCTGCACATATCGCCGGGGCTGCTTCGCAGCCCTCTCGCGACACAAGGCCGCTCCTACAAAGGGCTGCGTCAACCGGTCATAACGCTTGCTCGGCCTCCACCGGCACATACAGCAACTGCAGGCGCTCACTGCTCCAGGCCCGGGTCTGGTTGGTCAGCGCCAGGTTGTTGTTCAGCTTCTGCCCATAGCTTGGCACGATTTCCTTGAGCCTGGCCTGCCAGGCTGGCGACTGGATACGGTCCTTGAAGGTCTTTTCCAGCACGGTCAGCATGATCGGCGCCGCGGTCGAGGCACCCGGCGATGCCCCCAGCAACGCAGCGATGCTGCCGTCCTGGGCCGCCACCACTTCAGTACCGAACTGCAGCACACCGCCCAGTACCGGGTCCTTCTTGATCACCTGCACCCGCTGGCCGGCCTGCAGCAGCTTCCAGTCCTCGTTCTTGGCGTTGGGGAAGTACTCGCGCAGCGCGTTCATGCGGTCATCGAAACTGAGCATCAACTGCCCCATCAGGTAGGTGCTGAGGTCGATGTTGTCGATACCGGCATTGACCATCGGCAGCACGTTGTGGCTGTTCAGCGAGGCGAACATGTCCAGCAGCGAGCCGTGCTTGAGGTACTTGGTGGAGAAGGTGGCGAACGGGCCGAACAGCAGCACCTGCTTGCCATCGATCATCCGCGTGTCCAGGTGCGGTACCGACATCGGCGGCGCACCGACCGAGGCCTTGCCGTACAGCTTGGCCTGGTGGCGGGCGACCAGGTCGGGGTTGTCGGTCATCAGGAACTGGCCACCGACCGGGAAGCCGGCATAGCCTTCGGCTTCAGGGATGCCCGACTTCTGCAGCAGCTTCAGCGCGCCACCACCGGCACCGATGAACACGAAGCGGGCGTTGACGGCCTTTTCCTCGCCGCCGTTGGCCAGGTCGGCCACCCGCACATGCCAGGTGCCGTCGTCGTTGCGCACGATGTCGCGCACTTCATGACGCAGGTTCAGCGACACATTGGGGTTGCGGGTCATCGCCGCGAACAACTGGCGGGTGATTTCGCCAAAGTTCACGTCGGTGCCGATGGCCATGCGCGTGGCGGCGATTTTCTGCTCCGGGTCACGGCCTTCCATCACCAGCGGTGCCCACTTGCGGATCTGCTCGTGGTCTTCGGAGATTTCCATGCCGCGGAACAGCGAGCTGTGCTGCAGGGCGTCGACGCGCTTGTGCAGGAAGGCGACGTTGTCGTCACCCCAGACAAAGCTCATGTGCGGCACGTTGTTGATGAACGACTTCGGGTTGCTCAGCACGCCCTGCTCGACCTGGTAGGCCCAGAACTGCTTGGACACCTCGAACTGCTCGTTGACCCCAACGGCCTTGCTGATGTCGATGCTGCCGTCTTTGCCGACGCTGGTGTAGTTCAGCTCGCAGAACGCGGAGTGACCGGTACCGGCGTTGTTCCAGGCGTTGGAGCTTTCTTCGGCCACCTGGTCCAGGCGTTCGTAGACGTCGACCTTCCAGGAAGGCTCCAGCTCGGTGAGGTAGGTGCCCAGGCTGGCACTCATGATGCCACCGCCAATCAGCAGCACATCGACGGTCTTTTCCGGCTCCGCGGGTTTGGAGCAGCCGATGACGCCCAGGCAGAGGAACGTCAGCAGGAATTTCTTCATTGATGTTATCCAGTTGTTGTGTACACGCGCGCCGCCTTGAGCAGGGAACGTGCCAACTGGGTCTGAAGCAGTGAATACAGGGGGCGGGCGACGGGGAGGATGGCGACAATCCGCCAGAGGGGCCGGATGCACTGCAATGAAATGGCGGATTTCCCCGCCTTGCGCTGCCCTTGTAGGAGCGGCCTTGTGTCGCGATGGGCTGCAAAGCAGCCCCCTGCGATATCCGCACTGTTGCCGAGACATTGGGGCCGCTTTGCGGCCCATCGCGACACAAGGCCGCTCCTACAGGGACCGCGTCAGGCATGACAGGGCGTCAGGCGGTGAGGCGGGAGGTGACTTCACCCAGCTGCCCCGACAACCCATGCAGGCGCTGCCCCGCCCGTTCGGTATGCTGCACCGCCTGCTGGTTGGCCGTGGCGATGCGGGTGATTTCGATCAGGTTGCACGAGATGTCCTCGGCCACGCTGGTCTGCTCTTCGGCCGCCGTGGCGATCTGCCGGTTCATGTCGCGAATCGCTTCCACTGCCAGGGTGATGCGCTGCAGCATCTGCCCGGCCTGCTGCACCTGCTCGGCACCCTCCTCGCTGCGCTGCTGGCCGCTTTCGATGGCCTTGACCGCCTCGACCGCCCCAGACTGCACCGCTTCGATGATCTGGTGGATCTCGGCGATCGACGCCGCCGTGCGCTGGGCCAGGCTGCGCACTTCATCGGCGACGACCGCAAAACCTCGCCCGGCCTCGCCGGCACGGGCCGCTTCGATGGCGGCGTTGAGCGCCAGCAGGTTGGTCTGCTCGGCAATGCCACGGATCACTTCGAGCACTTTGCCAATGCGCGTGCTGTCATGCTCCAGGTCGCGAATCACCGCCGCCGTGCCGGCAATTTCGCGGTTGACCGCGCCGATGATGTCGATGGTCTGCTGCATCACCTGCTCGCCCGCCTGGGCACTGTGGTCGGCGTCGTCCGCCGCGCGGGCAGCCTCGGCGGCGTGGCGGGCGACTTCCTGGGCGGTGGCGGACATCTCGTGCATGGCCGTGGCCACCTGGTCGGTGCGCTGGAACTGGTCGTGGGTACCACGGGCCATGTCGCCGGCGATACTGCGCAGCTGGCCGCTGGCGCCTTCCAGTTCCTGGGCGTTGTCCTGCAGCCGGCCGACCGTGTCGGCGAGGAAATCGCGCAGGGTGTTGGCGGCCCGCGCCAAGCGGCCCAGTTCGTCCTCGCGGCGGCTGTCTACCCGGGCGGCAAAGCGGCCCTGGCTAAGCTGCGCGACATATTCGATCAACTGGCGGATCGGCTCGATCAGGCTGCGGTTGACCAGCCACAGGCTGAGCAGCCCCACCAGCACGGCCGAGGCCAGCATCACCAGCAGGCCCAGCCATACCGTGCGCTCGGCGCCGGCACTCAGGCTGGCGGCGTGCTGACGGGCTTCGGCACGCAGTTGCTCGACCAGTTCGCTCATCTGCTCGCTGGCGGCGCGGTCCACGCCCTTGACCGCCTGGTCGCCGGCTACCGGGTCGCCGCCCGCCGCCAGGAATGCCTGGCGACCCTGCGCATAGGCCTGGCCCAGCTGCCGGTGGCTGTCACGCAGTTGCTGCAGCGGCGCCTTGAGCCTCGCGTCGCTGCTGTCGATCAATTGCCCGAGCAGTTGCTGCACCTGCTGCTCGCGAGCCTGGAACTGCTGCCAGTACTTGTCCATGTCAGCCGGCTGGCGCCCGCGCAACAGCACATTCTTCCATTCCTGCACCTGGATCTTGAACTGCAGGTTGGCTTCGTCGATCAACTGCGAGGCCCGCAGCGGCCCGTCGACCAGCTCGGCGTAGCCGCGCACGCTGGACGAGAGGAACTGGAAGCACACCAGGGCGATCAGCAACATCGCCACCAGACTGCCGCCGAGCAGGGAGAGAATTTGCACTCTGAGGGATTTACGCAACATCTTGGATCTCGGAAAGCAGAAGTAAGACCGGGGGCCGCGCAAGTTGGCAACAAGGTACAACGCAGCCCGGTTGCGGGCAGGCCAAAAAAAGGCTGCCATCAAGCAATGGCAGCCAGGTCGAGCACTTACGCAACAGTTGAGCTAGATACTCTCAGGCAAATACTACAGAAATGTTACAACGCCACTACAAGCTACCCCGTGGTGAACTGCAAGGCCGCCAGCCGAGCATACAGCGGGCTCTCTTCGATCAGCTGGCGATGCGTCCCCACCGCCACCAGCCTGCCCTTGTCGATGACTGCGATACGGTCAGCATGCTGGACCGTAGCCAGGCGATGGGCGATCACCAGGGTGGTGCGCCCGGCCATCAGGCTGGGCAGCGCCTGCTGGATCAGGTGTTCACTCTGTGCGTCGAGTGCGCTGGTGGCTTCGTCCAGCAACAGGATCGGCGCATCGACCAGCAACGCACGGGCGATGGCCAGGCGCTGCCGCTGCCCGCCGGACAGGCCGATGCCGCCCTCGCCCAGCGGTGTCTGGTAGCACTGCGGCAATTGCCGGATGAATGCGTCGGCATGAGCACCCCGGGCGGCTGCCTCGACCTCGGCCAGGGTCGCCTCGGGCCGGCCATAGCGGATGTTGGCCTCGACCGTGCCGCGAAACAGCGAGGGGTTCTGTGCCACCAGGGCGAACTGCTGGCGCAGGTGATCGGGGTCGAGTTCGGTGATCGCCCGGCCATCGAGCAGGATGCGCCCCTGCTGGGGGTCGTAGAAGCGCAGCAACAAATCGAACAAGGTCGACTTGCCCGCCCCCGACGGGCCCACCAGCGCCACGGTCTGCCCCGGCTCGATGGTCAGGCTCAGGCCATCGACAGCCGCCACCGAGGGCCGTGATGGGTAGGCGAACACCAACTGCTGCAGCTCGATATGCCCACTGGCCCGCTGCTGCGGCAGCACCTGCGCCATGGCGGGCGGCAGGATCGCACTGCGCGCCGCCAACAGTTCGGCAATGCGCTCGGCGGCGCCCGCCGCCCGCTGCAACTCGCCGATCACCTCGCTGAGGGTGCCGAAGGCGCTGCCTACGATCAGGCTGTAGAACACGAAGGCGGCCAGTTCGCCCGCGGAAATGCGCCCGGCGATCACGTCCATGCCGCCAACCCACAACATCACCCCCACCGCTCCCAGAACCAGCACGATCACCAGGGTGATAAGCCAGGCGCGCTGGGCAATCCTCTGCCGGGCCACGGCAAACGCCGCTTCCACCGTGCCGGCGAACAGCTCGCGGTCATGCGCCTGGTGGTTGTAGGCCTGCACGGTCTTGATCTGCCCGAGGGTCTCGGCCACATAGCTGCCCACATCGGCCACCCGGTCCTGGCTCTGCCGCGACAGGCTGCGTACCCGGCGGCCGAACAGCAGGATCGGCGCCAGCACCAGCGGCAGGGCCACCACCACGATACTGGTGAGCTTGGGGTTGGTGATGAACAGCAACACCACGCCACCGATGACCATCAGCGCGTTGCGCAGGAACATCGACAGCGAAGAGCCGATTACCGATTGCAGCAAGGTGGTGTCGGCGGTCAGCCGCGACTGGATCTCGGAGCTGCGGTTGTCTTCGAAAAACCCGGGATGCAGGCCGATCAGGTGGTCGAACACGGCCCGACGGATATCGGCCACGCAGCGCTCGCCGATCCACGACACCAGGTAGAAGCGGCTGAAGGTACCCACCGCCAGTGCCACCACCAGCAGCAGGAACAGGCCGATGGTCTGGTTGAGCTGATGCGCGGAGCGGGTCATGAAGCCCTGGTCCACCAGCAGGCGGATGCCCTGGCCCATGGACAGGGTGATGGCGGCGGTGACTACCAGGGCCAGCAAGGCCAGCAGCACCTGACGACGGTATGGACGGACAAACTGCCAACCCAGGCGCAAGGCGCGGCGTTGACGCGGGGAAACCGATTCGGGCATGGCGCTGACCACATTGGCGGGGAAACCGCAGCCTACCACTCATCTACGCCTGTGGAACCCTTGCAGGGTTGCTATAGCCTATCGGTCTAACCAGGCTATGGAGCTTTACCGCCGTTTCTGTTCGACTGTGCCTGCCGTGACCCTGCAGGTACTGTCACAGGCCAGTCACGGCACAGGGTTAACCTGCGCTTGAACCTGATGAGGAGACAATACATGAGCTTGCAGCATGGCAGCGACAACCAGAAGCCCCGGACTACCCCTCAGCCGCAGGTGTGCGGTTCGATCATCGATGCCCAGGGGCGCGAAGTACCGATCACCGAGCAGATGATCCAGAAGGCCTGCAAGGCCCTGGAAGAAAGCCGGGTAGAGCGCGTACGCAAAGGTTGATCGGCGAATTCCTTGCAACCCGGCGCTTGCGCCGGGTTTTTATTTGCCTGAATCCTGTACCGGCCCTTTCGCGGGTAAACCCGCTCCCACAGGGACAACACAAGCCTTGAGGTCAGCGGGCTACCTGTGGGAGCGGGTTTACCCGCGAAGAGGCCGGTACAGCTTTCAAGAAGCTGTCAGACCAACACCCCACCCAAGGCACTGACCAGCTGCGCCAACTGCGGCGACTCCCCGCGCAAGCGCACCGCCAGCCCTTCGATCTCGCGCCGTGGCGGGTACTGCTTGCGCAACTGGTCGAACGCTGCACGCTGCTGCTGCGGGTCGTCGCTGAGGCTGCGGCGGAAATCGGCATCGTCGCGGCGTGGGTCATACACCGCGCGGCACAGGGTGGCCAAGGCCCAGGCCGGGTCGGTGCTGGCATCCAGCTCGATCTGCGCCAGCGGCGGCCGGGGCAGCAGGTCGGCCAGTTGCACCTGTTCATCCACACCGAGGAAGCGGCACAGCGCCTGGTAGATCTGCGCCGTACCACGCTGGCGGCCGTCGAGGCTGTAGCCGGCAATGTGCGGCGAAGCCAACGTGCACAGGTCGGCCAGTTGCAGGTCGACCTGCGGCTCCCCCTCCCACACATCCAGCACCGCATGCAGGTCTTCGCGGTCCAGCAGCAGTTCGCGCAGGGCGGCGTTGTCCACTACAGGGCCACGGCTGGCGTTGACCAGCCAGGCACCGGGGCGCAACTGCGCCAGCTGCGCCTGGCCCAGCAGGTGCCAGGTCGGGTGCTCGCCGCCACGCTGCAACGGGGTGTGCAGGCTGATCACATCGCACTGTTGCAGGATGGTTTCGAGGCTGACGTAGTCACCGCCCTCGGCGGCCTGGCGCAGCGGGTCGCATACCAGTACCTTCCAGCCCAGGCCATGCAGCACCCGCACCAGGCGGCCACCCACCTCACCCGCGCCTACCACGCCATACACGCGCTCGGGCAGTGCCACGCCATCCAGTTCCGCCAGGGTCAGCAGGCTGCCCAGCACGTAATCGACCACGCCGCGGGCATTGCAGCCCGGTGCGCTGCTCCAGTGGATGCCGGCCTCGGCAAAGTAGTTCAGGTCGAGGTGATCGGTGCCGATGGTGCAGGTGCCGACAAAGCGCACGCGGCTGCCTTCGAGCAACTGGCGGTCGACCTTGGTCACCGAGCGCACCAGCAGGATGTCGGCGTCCTTTACGCTGGCGGCATCGAGGCTTCGGCCCGGGTAACGACGGATTTCGCCGAAACCCTGGAAGAAGGCATCGAGCAGCGGGATGTTCTCGTCGGCAACTATCAGCATGGCGCTCTCCTGTCTGGGGAACGCAGTGTAGGCGCAACGCCGGGCGTGTTCCAGAGCGGCTCAGTCGGCTTTCTTGCGGATCCAGTACAGGAAGGTACCGGCGTCTTCCTGCTGCTGCAGCAGTTCGTGGCCGAGGAAGTTGCAGAACTTGGGGATGTCGCGGCGGGTCGAGGGGTCGGTGGCGATGACCTTGAGCAGGCCGCCAGCGGCCAGGTTGCGCACGTGCTGGTGCAGCATCATCACCGGTTCCGGGCAGTTCAGGCCGGTGGCGTCGAGGATGGCGTCGGGGGTGAAATCGGTCATGGGGGACTCCGCAAATGATCGCTATTGTCGCGCATCGCGCGACGTGGTCCAAGCACCGCCTGTGAAGACGCGCCCTGCTCTTGCTCTTGCTCTTGATCTTGATCTTGATCTTGATCTTGATCTTCGCGACTTCAGGAGGCCGAGCAGAGGGC
>NZ_JBIGLU010000025.1:0-69440 GCF_043658375.1 Pseudomonas sp. PsB
AGCTCCAGAAAGAAATCGGGAGCACAGCATCGAGGATCAGGTAAGCGCTTTGAATGTGGGGTTCATGGAGCGCTTACGTTATAGAAACGATCCTGGGCTTCCCAACCATGCAGCCTCGGCTCCATGGGTTTGCCGCACTGAGGGCAATAGGCAGGCTGGACATCCGAAAGATAGAGCATAGCGTGAGTCCTTTTTCTGGAGCGGCGCTCCATATTTGGAGGGCCGTAGAATGCACGCTATTGTCATAACCCCGATTCACCGTTGTCCAGAAAAGGTACAAAGGTACAAATGTCCCTCTCGCTTGATGCCACTTCCGCTGACCACTCCGGGTTAGAAAAATAGAAGAAGTAGCATTTCAAGAGAGCTTGGCTTGTATCAATGCCGTTATTGCCGTGAGCTTCTCATCAGGGGATCTGTCGTCAGTTGCATCGACAATGCTTTGGATCGCATGGAGGGTCGTGGACGCATTTGGTTCTGCTTTCAGGATGTCTTGTATTTCAGCATCTTGTGTGAGATGGATATAAGTAGAGAGTGTGCTCTTGGATGCGTGGTATGAGTTTTTGCGAGCGATGGCCATCGCTACGTCTAGAATATTGCTTTCGACATTTTTGAAAGCGTACTGATGTTCTTGGCGACTAATATGGTGAAGTATCGGTGGCGGAAGTTATGATAGGAGATACCTTTGAGGAGTTCTGCGTGTCTTGAAGTCTTGATGACTACGTTGTAATAGGAGTTAAAGGTGGTGCGCGCCAGAGGATATCCAGTATCTTCGCTAACGAATATCCTGTCATGAAGCTCGCTGTGAGGATGGCTGGAACGAGTGAGTAGAACGAATTTGTAGATTTCTTGAAGCTCGGTTCTCGGTATTAGTACCTGGCGTAAGCAACCTTTGTATTTTCCTTTTAAAACGGGGATGTTTGTTACAGGGCCGTTATTTTTATAGGCATTAATAATGGAGCTTGCTGGGATGTTAATGGCTTCTTCTATTCGGCTGCCTGTGTGTTCGAGTAATGTGGCAAGGATGTACCATCTATCAATTATATACTGGTTGGATGTGTAGTCGTGAATTGCTTCATGCCATGCGTTCAGTTCATTGTTTCTTATGAAGCTTGTTGGTTTGGTCGGAGTATCCCTTAGTTCATCTAGGCAGGGATGGGTTAGAAAACGCAGTGGCGTCCGCCTGTTAAGTCTGTAGAAGTCCTCTGTAGCATTAATTTGAAAGTTATGTGCGCGAGGGTCAGTGGTAAGTAGGTTCTGGAATTTGTTTTCTTTTTGCGTGTGCTCTAATAGAGCTAATATGCGTCGGACAATTTTCTTGATTGTGGTCGAGTTTGCCGTTCTAGAGTTTTGTTTGTACTTAACGAAGTCGTAAAGGGTTTCGTCAGTGACATCAAGAATGGTTAACTTGTTGCGTTCTATGTATTTCTGGAAGACGTTTAGAGTATCAGCATGGCTGAACACTGTTTTAATTGCTGGCCGGACCCCATAGCTGTTGGCACCACCGCCGATACTCGTAAGGTAGCTATTGAGCTCCCAGCAAAAGTTTCCTCGGGAGTCAAAAAGCATTGGAAGAGACGGAGGTGTGGTGTGGCCGTGATTAAAAAGGAAGTCAAGACGCGGAGCTTTTGCTACATGTATCATGGTTTCACCAAGGTGAGATGAGCTCTATCAAGTGCCAGGGTGTGGCTTTTCAAAACTTGCTGATATCTGATGTCCTGGCGAGTGTGTTCGTCCACTCTAGCAACCAGTTGCATGTACGCCCTGTAGACTTCGCCTAATGTATTTGTGAGGTAGTCGACTTGATTTTTTAGAGTGGAGATTTCTTCTTGCTGTGAACGCTGGGTTGTTCGCTTTTGAGGTGGGAGGGTTTGTGTGGCGGGCGTGAGGTTGTTGTATGTTTCTAAGGCGGCTGCTAGTTGATCTGAGTATTCAGTGTTGTAGGGTTCTCGCGATGTATTATAAGAGCAAGAAATAACTCCAAGGTCGGCATCTGACCAATTAAGGGCGGACTTGAACGGTATGCCTCTTTTGCTCTTAAGTGCGTCCAGGGAAGGAAGTCTTTGCCGGTCTTCGATTGCTTTTCTAATCAGCAATATTTTGGTAATCAGGCTTTGTGTTTTGGCTTGCTTCTCCTGAAGCTTGGCTGCTGAAGTTTCACCCTTTGAATAACGGCTCATATTATTTACTCGCGTACACAAAGATTTTTTTGTTGTTGATGATTTGGAGTCTTATTTCGCGATGGTTTGCCAGTTCCTGAAGGTGTTCAGATAATAAGGCGTGGTCGCCAAGTTTGATTTCAAGCTCACACTCAGCAAAATTTTCTTGTAGATCTTCGTCGACTAATACGTTTTTGCCTACATGCCCCTCCAAGTAGTCTATTAAGAATTCTAAGGTTTCTCGCTCCCAACCGGGCTGGTTCGCGATATTGGCGTAGTAAAGGGTCACGCTAGGTTCAATGTGCCCCATCATCCAGCGCAATGGTTCAATTTCTGTACTGCCGCTTAGGTAGAAGAAAAAGGCGGCGAAGAAACGCCTGAACTGATGAGGTCGTGCATACCATCTAGTTTCGCCTATCTTAGGTACTTGAATCCAATCGGAGTATTGATCCAGTTTTTTTAGTAGAGTCATTTCACTGCGATCTTTTCCTTTGAATGAGCCGGAGGGCCAGATGGAGGTCATGCCTGGGTGGCGATCCTCCATAAACTCTATGTACTCGTTAATGAAGTCCCAAATGACTTTAGGTATTGGGCGCTTTATAATCTCAAGCTCATGGCTGTTACTGGCTTTCGGGATTTTAAGCTTCAGATCCCACAAGCCATCCAGTTTTGAAATTGTAAGACAGTCAGCGTCGAGCAAGGCGGTACTCAATACTCGGCAAGCTGAAAAAGTATGGATAAGGATGCGTGTTGTGATAGCGTAAAAATCAATTAGTTCATCAGTGGAGATGTGTTCGCGCATAATCGAGTTGCAATAAATACCACCTCTGTTGCTGCCGCACTTACCATATGTTTTAATGTTTAGATGTTGTAGTGCCTTGGGGATTGGTACAGCCTCAAAGGTTTGCTTCTTGAAAATGTGCACATTTGATCTAATTGTGCTTGCGGCATATTTATCTATAATTTCTCTGTTGTAATGGTTGTCCAGTTGCTTTATGTAGGCTCGGATGTGTGGCGCATAGTTGCGATGAAAAACAATAGCATTGCTGATGTAGTGAAATGCAATATTTGTAGGCATCAGTGGGGTTTGGCTTTTATCTACAAATCTGCCGGTCATGCTGTTAATTACATCTGAGATGTCGTGCGTTCCTACCTTAAAGGAATGAATTTGATATTCTTTAGTGGAGTGTAGGTAGGTTAAGTTGGTGCATTTATTTTGGATTGTGGAGATGCTGAGTGTGTCCTCTTCATTCTCTTCATTCTCTTCATTCTCTTCATTTGCTGAGTGCGTACAGGTGAATTCCCGGCAGATGTCAGACCTGTTATTTTTAAGTTTCTGGATTAAGATCTTTTGTGTTATGGGTGGTATGTGCATTCCTGAAATGCAGGATGCAATGTTTTCGCGGCCTCTTGGCGTAGGCCCTAACTGCGTGTCGAGATTGAGTAAATTTATCCCCATGAGCGTGAGGTCGTGAGCTTCTAGGAAGGTCTTTATGTCTTCCAGGGTGATATCGGCTAGGGTGACGATTTTAGGGGGCTGATTTAAGCGGTGCCTGGCTTCATACACATGGTCGGCAATTTCAAAAGCCGTTCTAACAAAGCCGACTAATGCGCACGGTCGTTTTGACTTTGAGCTTTCGATGAGGGCTATCGCTGATGATTGTAAATCTCTGATAAATAAATTCCATATCAGATCTGATGTGGATGACCCATCAAATAGCTGGTAGTCAAAGCTAAGCTTTACATAGCGACTGCTGTTCGGATCTTCCGAAACTGTAACCTTGGTGCCGGTGCGAGGAAGATACCACTTCATATTTGAGGAGTTGGGGTGGATCCAACTAGGAAGGATCGCTTGGGAGGTTGCTGTAGATGGAGAGCTCTTCTTGATTTTTTCATTATTCATTTACGTGTACCTCAAGAAGCTCAAAGTTCATTGGTATCGGAGTAGCGTCCGCCAGTAGCTTGATCATCTTTCGACTGCCTTCGTCTTGGATTTTTGTGATGATTTTCTTGCAAGTCGAGATGAGCTCTTGTTTTGTCCCATATGTCGCGTAAGAGACTATCAACCCAATTGCTTCTGGTGAGCAAAGGAAACAGAATACTTGACCTGGGTTGTGGGTTGTCGTGTGGCGGCTGTTAGTTCTTAAAAATTTCACAGCCTCGATAAACTGCATCTTGGCGCACTCGTAATTATTATTCTTAATGCGGGGGGAGTGGGTTGAGATATCTTCTGCTATTAGTAGTTGAATTTTTTGATGGTCACGTATTCTCTTTCGGTAAACAAATTCTTGAATTGAAGGTGGGATGTAGTTTCTCAGGGCTGTTAGCAGGGAATTTCCTAGGTAAATGGTCGTTTCCAAAGTGTCTCCACCACTCTCAATCCATTTCAGCAGTCCTCGTGAAACCCTAATTTTAGGCATGGTTGGTTCAGCTTCAGCTACCCATGAAGGCAGCGAATCAATGATTGCTTTGAAAGTGTTTTTACGTCTCGTGTCTAAGATACGGTAGAGGTGTTCATCCCCGTGGCGAGTAGGGCTAGAACCATCCATGACGAAAAGATAGTTGGAATTCAAGGCTTTGGAGTGCTGGACTCTCATTTGCAATAGCATCCATAGCGCAGTATGGGCGTCTATACTTTCTGCATCGATTTCAATCTCGTCCGTAGCTTTTGGTGCGTGGCGCTCAATTAATTTGTTAGCCCTAGGTTTAAGGGTGGTGATAGTTATGCCGCCATCTTCTCGGATGGTGACAAATTGACCATCTTTTGTTTTCTTGACTTGGGCATTTGCTAAGTCGAAAACATTTATCCCGAGTTCGTCAATGATGATGCACATGGCCGCCACAGCAAACTCTTCGGTAATTCCCAGGTAGGATTTGATTTTCGTAGTAGACCAGGAATAAATGTGGTGCGCGCCAGGGAAAGATTTGCGTGTAAATAGACCATCTTGTTCTGTGGCTAGGTACGCAACAGAGTTGCTGAAGCCATTTGGATGTGATGGTGAGAAAAAGCTTATATGTTGGCCAGAGCGAGATCCTCTCAGGTTAGGATCTAGGTTGTCTTTTGTGAGTCGGATGGCGGCCACATCGCTTCTGCGAATCATGCCTGGAACTTCCAAAAACCGTGCATAACCCTCTGCTACAATGCGCTTGCATTTGGAGAGAATGACAGTTCTATGTTTTTCGATTTGATGGGCAATCTCGTTAAGAGCGTTTTCCATTGAATTCGCTTGAATGGCATGTTCCAAGGTCAGATAGCCAAGAATGTTGCATTCTTTTTCTGAGAATACGTCTGTCGAGTTTGGGACTGGTAGGATCAGCGCATTGCTAGGTAGCTTTTTGGCTTTTTGAAGCCTGTTCAAGTAATAACGAACGGCGGTGTAGTCAGAGATGACGGTGACTTCTTTGATTGGCTTGCCTGTAATTTCGGATATTGCACTGCGTCGATGAGAGAGAAATTGGCGGCAAGCATTGGTGATTGCCACAGGGTTCCGATACCACTCTGAATCAAGTTCGTGAGCGATCATGAAAAAAACGCGGATGAGGGGCGCCCGGCGCTTCGGAGGATGCTTTTCTACCCAGATTAGGATGTCCTCAGGGCAGCAAGCCCTGATACTATCGACCAAATCTTCCCGCATCCTGCTCATCGCTTTCCTACCTGAAATTGGTTCAGATAGACAGTGTAGTCAGGGATAGGGCTTCCGTAAGGGTAAAGTGTATGAACAGTATGGCTTTGCAACGTGTTGGTTTCTCAGGCGCCAGCCTATATGAACCCAAATCCGTACTGCTTCCCCTGCAGGCCCGCCTGATGTCCCAGGCGCTGCGCAAGATCACCGGCAACATCAAGAACGCCAACTGCCTAGTCATCTTCATTAACCAGATCCGCATGAAGATCGGCGTGATGTTTGGCAACCCGGAAACCACCACCGGGGGTAATGCCCTGAAGTTCTACGCCTCGGTGCGCCTGGACATTCGTCGTACCGGATCGGTGAAAGATGGCGATGAGCAGATCGGGAACGAAACCCGGGTGAAGGTGGTGAAGAACAAAGTTTCTCCACCATTCCGCCAGGCTGAATTCCAAATTCTCTATGGGAAGGGGATCAACAAGCTCGGTGAGATTGTTGATCTTGGGGTAGCTGGTGGCTTGATCGAGAAGTCGGGGGCTTGGTACAGCTACGCAGGTCAGAAGATCGGGCAAGGCAAGGCGAATGCCTGCCAGTATCTGCAGGAGAATCCCGCGGTCAGCGATGAGATCGAGGCGAAGCTCCGCAGCCAGAAGATCACCGGTGTTGCGGTGATCACCGACTCACATGGTGATGACGATCAAGAGGTTGCATAGACCAACTGAAAAGGCCGCCAATTTGGGCGGCCTTCTGTTTTGTGATCAGTGATTCCCGATGCCGTACATCCGGTACATATGTCGGGCAAGCTCGGCCGGTTTACCCGAGAAGGATACAGCCCCAGTTTCCCTAGCAGCATCAGGCATCGAACGGGCCTGGCTGGACTCCGCATCCTGGGCCATAACGATCTTCGCCTTTCCTTTCAGATCACGAATTCCCGAGGCACCGTCATCCCCCATCCCGGTGAGGATGATCACTCCAAGCTTCCCTGCAATCGAACTGAACACAGACCGAATCACGCTGTTAATCGACGGGCTGTAGGTGTTTGGCTTGACCGGCCGGAGTTGGATCACCCCGCTTCGTACTTCAACTGTGGTGTCACGGGGGACAACGAAGATGGTACCGGCCTTAAGCTTGGCGCCATGCTCGGCCGCGACCACCTCCCACCGCGAGGTACATTCGCGTACCCGCTGGACATAGGTGTTGAATGCAGCTTCGGTGAGGTGCTGGACCAAGAAAATACTGACTGGCAACGTGGGTAACTCGCCAAGAAAATCCCGGATAGCTTGAGGCCCGCCAGAGCTACAGCCGATCACCCAGGTGTCGTTCGCGTTTCGGGATTCAATCTCGGCTTTCCTCGCATCTAAGCTTTCTGCGAGGTCGGGGATGCTTCGCTTAAGCTCATCGACAAGCTTGTTGCACCAGGCCTGACGTTCTGCAGCGCTCATCGAATACAACTCACGTTCGTTGAGCACACAGACAGGCTCATCTCGTCCCAACATTTCGAGGACATCTTCTGAGTTGAGAATCGCCTCGTCGCTGAAGTCGACGATCAGTGCGTGAACGCCAGTCGCTGACAGGTCTCCATTCTCCACGTGGCTCATGTCATAGACCGTGAGTTCTCCGACAACTGGCGAGAGAACCTCTTGGATGAGAGCCACTTGGACGTTGCTAGTTGAAATGATACCGACTCTCATGCAGCTGACCCTTGCAATGCTTGATCTGGGCGAACTTCTGCAATCGCGTTATCGAGCGCGATGCTGTCGCACGGCTTGTTCAGATAAACGTTTACGCCAGCTCGCAGGGCCTCGTCCTCGAGATTTGTGCGAGTGGTGAGCATGATGATTGGTACCTCATTGAATTCAACCCGGGCTCGCAGTGCCTTTGTGAGTTCCAAGCCAGTCATTCGAGGCATTTCCATGTCCACCATGACGATTTCGGGGAGTCTCTCGAGAGGGAGCATGTCCATTGCGTCCTGCCCGTCGCGGGCAGTAATGACCGTATACCCACGAGCCTCGAAGTGCTTCTGCAACAGCTTGCGATAACTCGTAGCATCGTCAACGACGAGGCAGACCGGTTTGAGATCTCGTTTCACAGACTTGACACGGTTTTGCCGAACCTTGAAGCCGGTGTCTGTCCGCTTGAGGTTGAGCCTCACCAGCTCCATGACATCGATGACGAAGACCGGCGAACCGTCTTGCATCTCTGTCTCGCCAATGATCCCGCGCACTTTGGAAAGGATGCCGTCCAGCTTCCTGATGTGGATCTCGGGCATTGAATCAGTGCTGTCGACCTCAATACCAATAGCCATTTCGCCTTGTTGACACAGAATGACCAGGACCTCCTGGTCCAAATCGTGAGTGGAACGCATCTCAGGCATTGCAAGTAGGTCGGCCAGATGCACAACCTCGAAGGACTTTCCTTCGTGATGAAGTACCGCTTTCCCCTTCTCCAACCGCTGTTTTTCCAGATCGGCTCGGGAGCACTGGATGATCTGGTACATGGTGTAGCTGGGAATCGCAAACCATTGACTGCCCGTACGGCAGATGAGAGCTCGGTTCGAGCCGATAGTGAATGGCATTTCCAAAGTGAAGGTCGTACCCCAGCCTACCTTGCTGTCAATTACCAGCCGGCCGCCCATGCTTTCTACCGTCGTAGCGACAATGTCCATACCAACACCGCGGCCGGACAGCTGAGAGACTTTTGCTGCAGTAGAGAACCCATTGTGAGTGATGAGTCTCAGGAGATCCGATTCGGTCAGTTGATCATCCTGCCTGATGATGCCTTTCTCCAGTGCCTTAGCCTTGATCATCGTGGTATCGATGCCTTTGCCATCGTCCTTGACAGTGATGACGATGTTCTTAGCTCGTCGGCAGACGTTTACCTCCAAGCTGCCATGCGCGGATTTCCCTTGAGCAATCCGCTGTGCTTCAGGCTCGATACCATGGTCGAGAGCATTGTTGAGTAGGTGGACCAGTGGATCACGCACAGCATCGAGCATGACTTTGTCCACGATTACGTCGCCACCGGTGAAAACGGTGTCTACTTTCTTCCCTAGTTTTGAAGACTCACGCTCGATGAGGTTGGTCAGGGCTGGACGAATGTTTTGGAACGGTACCAGGCGGCTATCGAGAAGATCTCGTTGCAGGCTGCTGA
This sequence comes from Pseudomonas sp. PsB, assembly GCF_043658375.1. NCBI lineage: Bacteria > Pseudomonadati > Pseudomonadota > Gammaproteobacteria > Pseudomonadales > Pseudomonadaceae > Pseudomonas > Pseudomonas sp. PsB. Next base: position 8,930 of record NZ_JBIGLU010000025.1, read on the forward strand.
TGAGCCCCGCCTGTTGACGGTAGGAGTCTTTGATCAGCTTGCCCTGTGCGAACATTTCCTCGACGTCTTGGATGGTCTGGGCCAGTTGAGCCCCCATGGTCACATTGAGAGCTGAAAGATCATTGAATCGCTCAAGCTGAAAATCACCTGCCGATTGATGGGCCAAGGCGGTTGGAACGGGTTGGTTTGTGTGAAGACGCAGGGCGCTGGTGAACTTCATGTGGTTCAACTGTTGCGCCTCGAGCTTCTCCCGAATGATAGTTACGATCATCATCAACTCGGCATGCAGCGCCTGTTGGCGATATCGGGCTGCGGTCAGCTCGCTGGACTGCTCGACTGCAGTGTCCAGTAGTCGCTGATCCACTTTGATTTTTTCCGAGCCACCGCTTCGACGCTTGCTGCCGACACCGTGGATGGAGTCATGGGCTTTCGCCAGGATCTCGCGAATCACCGAGCTGCTGACAGGCTTGGTTGGGGCAGATTTAGAGGTTATGCCTTCGACCGACTCGCGAAGAGTTCTGCTTTGCCGCTCTGGCTCATGGTGTACTTCCTGCTCTTGTACAGTGACGGCAGAAATTGACGGTGGGACTTCAACGAGTTCGGGAATTGCTACAGGTGCCGGCACTGACTTGCCAGACTCTTCGGGGGTAGCTTCCGGGACGGCGGGCAAAGCTGGACTCTCGACCTCGACTGAGTCTTCCGGCTCCGAGGACACCACCAGACTGTCTTCCTGAGCGGGTTGAGCGTGAGCTGCCATACGGGCCGCGTGACGTTTTGCACCACCTTTTCCTCGAGACCTGCGACGAGTCTTTTTGTGTCCTGACTCTTCCTCCGCCAAAGAGATTTCCTCACCCTGAGGATGGACGATGCCTTGCTCGAACTCTTCAGTCTTAGGCGTTTCTTCTTCAAGCTCTGCGATAGATTGTGCTTCACAAGCTTCTAGGGTTTCGGCCCTGGCATCTTGGGTGGCCACCTTCTCTAGCTGGATATCTTGAAGGAGGACCTCGCCGGCTGTGCAGGGCTCTTGAGCAAGAAGGCCAAGATCCACTCGATTATGCTGGACTGCAGCTTCAACGCAACGGATCAAGGCCGAGGGAACTTCGTACCCGACAGCGCGACGCATCGCGCTAGTCATTTGATCCAATGCGACCAAAACATACTCGACCAGCCTGGCGCAGTCATCTGATGCAGGAATGATGCTCAGGGAAAGACTCTCGAAGAGGCTTTCCATGTAATGGGTAATCTCTCTGATAGAAGCTGCCTCTGCCATAGCTGCAGCGCCCTTCAGAGTATGCATCTGCCGCTTGATGGTGGTAACCAGGTCATGGTCATCCATCTGGCCCATCCAGCGGTCTACGTTCAGCTGAAGCTGAGGGAGAACTTCCTCGGCTTCTTCAATATAGAACTCAGCCATCTCCGGGTTGTATTCAATCGCCGGCGGGGCAGAAGGCTGCTGCGCATGCTTGGTGGTGGACTCTTGTACATCATCGCTTTCAGAGTTTCCCGGTTTAGCATGCGAAACTGGGTTCAAATTTTCCGGCTGATGACTTTCCTGCGGAGCATCCGGTTCCGGTTTAGCATGCGAAACTGGAGTGACCTGAGCGACCTCAACGTACTCAGCCTCTTCCGCCCCGCACCCCAATGCCTGGACAACCTCTAGCCAGGAGTGAAGTGCGGGAGTTTCAGTCTTCCAAGGGAAAGCTTGCTGGAAACGTTCAGCATCTGCCAGGAAATCCAGGAGGGCTTCTACATCACCCTGGAGCAGTTCGGCCTCTTCACTTCTCAACTGGAACAGGCGAGTCTCTAGGGCTGCAAATGCACTTGCAAGCGGGAGGCAATCAGCACTGGACGAAATTCCATGAAGGGTATGAGCGACACGGCAAAACGCTTCGTTGACGTCTTTTCGCCCGCTTTTGAGATACGCACTCATTGCTGCGTATTGCTCGGTGAACTCCTGACGGAAGATATCGATCAGGACCGGATCGACGCCCTCGGGCATTTCCCGTTCTTGCTCATGGGCCAGTATCACTGCATCCGGCTCGGCAACGACTTGCTCGAGCTTGTTCTGGACTGCAGGCTGATGAGTTGCGTTAGTAGACGATGCCGGTATCTCTGAATGAGACGTGTATGCCAACTGCATTTCCGGATCAGCTTTAGCCATGAGTGCATCGGCCACATCTTTCACAAACAAGGAGACCTTGTTCCTGAGAGAATATTCATCCATGCAGCGGAGGCACATCTCCACGCCGGAGCGCAGCAAGTCATGCTCCTCCGCATGGTCGAAATCCTCTTTCAGGGCTCGGTTTGTTACGCCTTTGCTGAAGGCAGCAACACCACTGGCGATCTTTCCGAACGACTCATGACCGTGCATACGGGCGGCCATGGAGAGGCGGTCTGCAGCCTTGTAGAGTTGCTCAATGGACGAACGACTACGCAGGTCGAGGCTCGTGAAGCTATCTTCGAAGACGCTCCTCAGCTCGAAAAGCTCGGTGAGGAACGGATCATCGTCTTCGCGTACCTCTTCCTGGGCTGCCTCAAATTTAATCAAAAGTTCGTTGGTGGTTACCGGAGCCACCTCCGTGAAATCTATCCCGAGTTCGCGGAGAGCTTCAGCTGCCTTCGTCAGGTTTTCGGGATCAGGTTCAAGTTTGGATTTGATGGCTTCGAGGTACATCTCAATCGCCACCAAGGCTTTCGCCAGCAGATCCAGCTCCGGGCTGTACGTGAGTTCCGCATTATCTAGGAGACCTACCATCCCAGAGCAGACTGCACCGAGCAAATCACCAACCTGTTCTGCTCCCGAAAACTTCAAGGCCGCAGCAGTATTGACGAGAGATGCAAGTCCGTCCTTCAGTTCATCCTGGCCAATGCCACTTTCTACGTGAACCGAAACGGAACGACGAGTCTTCACCACTTCGATCAAACATTCCGAGACGAGTGTGTCCAGAACGTCGGCACCGACACCCTCAATGTTCAGTGCCTTTGTCGCGTCATTTTCATTGATGAGATTGATGCGCTCGTCGAGGTAGAGGATGTAAGACTTCAGATCGTCTACCACCTCGGCAGCGATGGCAGAAATACCTTCCTTGCCAGCCACGAGTGCGATGGACTTATTGGCAACCCCTGCAAGCTCATCCTCGCCCACCATATAGAACACGTTCGCTACTGAACGCATCGCCGCGCTATATGCAGACAGCTGGACATTGAAGATGTCGTCAGAGCGTGCCCCCAGGGCCCGCCCCAGAGAGACCATGGCTGCATCCAGAAGAGGCTTCAGCTCCAGGACGACGTCAGCAATGGTTGTAGCCTCAGTAGATTCGAGCTTGCTCTGAAGCTTTGCCAACGAGTCGGTGTCGACTGACTTCCCGACATTGAACACCCTCAACGCGGCTTCGATGCTAGGCGTGCTTTTTGAACCTAGGCTCAGTACGTAGAGCAACGACTTGAAGCGATCGATACCCAGGACTTCCAGGGCGGCTTCTTCACCACCTAGACCGATTTTCTGAACCGCGACAGAGAGCATGCGGACCTGGGAGACGGTGTTACCGCCACTACGAAGGCCCCCGATGGCAAGTGCCTCGAGTAGACACTCACCAACCCACCAGAAATCGCCCACTTCCGGCTTATGAGAAACTTCCTGGAGTTCTCGGAGGACCTGGCGCATGTCCGCCAGCGCCCCTTTATTCTGGGTCCCAATGTAGGAACTGAAGGCTGTCTGGAAGCGACGAGATGAGGTCGAGAAGACCTCCTGCTGCCGGGCATCGTCAACGTTATGAATCTTGCGGGGAGGATCAACAAACTCGAATGAGAGCATGCTAGGGGGGAGGCTGTCCTCGACAAGCAAGGGAACGCCCCTGACCTCACGGATTTCATTGATCTGCCTGGAGAGGATGCCAGGAGCATCAGGGGCTCCATCAATGACCATCTTGAGATAGTTTGGCAGCATGATCATGCCGGACATCATGGCGAGAATTGCGGGGGCCACCTTCTCCTCTTCGAGGAGTTTTTCTTGGACACTGGTGCAGACTACCCGCATTTCAACCGATAAAGCCGAGCCTCCGGGGCTATCGCAGACAGTCAGCGCAGAGTGAATCAACTCTACGTGTTCACTGACGTTGCGGAATGCATCGGCCATCGCCTTCCTCTGGTTGGCAAACCATTCAGCCTGTGCCCCTTGAGGAGGATTCTGTAGATCAGCATGTTTTTTGAAGTAGGTGTCGATAGACGCCTTGGCGATCTCGACGCTCTTGATGATCGGGGGCCGAATCCAGGAAAGATGTGCCGCGTGGACATTCTTGGGCATTGCTAAGCAACCCTTACAAAGAGATTGAGAAGGTGGTTAGGGAGTCGCTTCAACCCCAGCGGATTCCAGTTACCGTCCTCTGCGGGGCCGGTCAGTAAGTACCCCCCAATCGGCAACATGGCCGCCAGCTTCTGCAGTATTAGGTGCCGCGTTTCGACGCGGTAATAGATCAGCATGTTCTGGGTGATGATCACGTCAGGAGCGGTGAAGTTCACCGGACGCTCAGCAAGAATGTTGTGCTGCTCAAAGGTGACCATGTCTCGTATCCAGGCGTGAAACCTGACCTCATGCTGGCCTTGTGGTGCAGCGACATCGAGTCGTATCTCGGGGTGCCCGCGGTAGATCCCCTGCCGCGCTTTATCGATACATGGCTGGGACACATCGGTGCCATGCACATGAAATGCTGCATGTCCAGCGCGAAGCAATGTGCATGCGATGCTGTAGGGCTCTTCACCTGTTGAGCAACCGACTGACAAGACTCTGGGAGGTCTACGAATATCAGCACAGGCGTCACGGATAGCAGATAACGATGGGGGATATCGGAAAAACCGAGTTTCGTGATTGGTCGCCAGGTGCAGAATCTGGAATCTCTGCGCTTCCTCCAAACGCCCAGACACGAACAGCTTGAACAGGCTTTCGAGGGTCTCACCAGTTTCGCATGCGAAACTGGTAAGGGCCCTCGCAAAGGCAACACGCCGGTGCTCGTCAATTTCGATGGCAAAGCGCTCCTCGATGATCTTCATCCAAGAGTTGGCCATCCCCTCATCGAGAATCAGATCATCGACTGTATTCATGCGCGTTCGCGTTGCTTGCTGTAGAAGTCTTGAATGCCACTGTGCAGGTTCTGAGCTTGGCGATTCAGGTTGTTCATTGCAGATGCAGTCTGCTCGCTCGCAGCCGAGTTTTCGGAAGCGTAGTGACGAATAGAGCTCATCGTCTCGGATACCTCGGACGACTGAGAAATGAGGCTATTGGTCCGCTGATTGACGTCGTCAACACTCGTGGTGAGGCTCTCAGTAATGCTCTGAATGTCTTTCAGGGAAGCGAGCGCCGCATTGGAGCGGGTCAGCAGGCCCTGCATTTCGCTCAGTGATATGTCAACAGCGGTCTGGGTATCGCGAGCAGCTTCATTCATGTCCTTGAGCAGTTGCCCAATCTCGCTCACCACAGCTTTCGACTGGGTGCTGAGGTCCTGGACCGCTTCACCGCTCTTAGCCATCGCACGGGACAGCTCGGTATTGCCCTCGACTTGGTCCGATACCAGGTAGGCGTTGTAAGCAACCAGCTCGGACTTTGTCGCAACCTCTTTTACGAACTCACTGATCCTTTCCAGCATCTGGAACCGTTCGATCAGATGCTTGTTTCGATGCTGGATAGAGTTCAGGTGCTGGGTCTGGACCAAAATACCTTCGTGCACACCATTCACAGACTCACTGCCGGCGTGGACTTTGTTAGCCACGCTGTTGGCAACGCGCTGGGTATCACCCATGAGCTGCTGGATCAGATTGATGAAGGTATTCATGTCTGCGATCAGAGAGCTGATGTGCTCGATCGCCCGGAATTGCTCGTCACGATTGCGGTCAACATTGCGAGCTGTGGTGATGGTTTGTTCCGTCGCCGCAGCAAGCCCCATTACGGTCTGGCTGGTTTCGGTGAAAATCTCATGGAACCGCGCGAATACCTGGTTGAGCAGTTTCGCGATCTCTTTGGTGGAATCGCGATCATCTGTCAGGGTAAGGTCCAACTCTCCCCGCCCTACTCGCTCAATTTCAGTCAAAAGGAGACTCAGCTCCTTGGACCGTTCACGCTGACTACCCTCAATCGTGCTGCCGCGGGTTTCAACCGCCTGAGCCCGAGAAGCAGATACACGAGCCACCAAGAGGACACTCAGGATCGCGAGGCCGATAGTTAGAGCACCCAGGACTGCCACGAGAGTTGGGTTGATGGCTCGTGCATCCGGCAAAGCCTTCACCGAAGCGATCAAGGTATCTGTCGAAGACGCGATCTTGTCCCGTGCCTGCCAGATTTCTTTAGCATGCGGAAGATTCTGGGCCGAGTTGGCGGAAAGGCCGCTTGCCTGGCTGATCAGGCTCTGAGCGGATTGAGCGCTTCGGTAGCTTTTGATCAACTCATCCATCATCGCCTTGTCACGAGGCAACGAATTCCCGAATGCGGTGAGCGCGCCTAAATACTTGCTAACCCCTGCCTCTGCGCCTTGCAGCCCGGTGGCATCGACCACTGTAGTAGCAGTTACTCCCGCTACGTCAGCTTCCAGCTCAGTGAGGGCCTGAGCCAGCTGGCTCTTCTGCTGGGAAGTAGCATTCAGCTTAGATAGCAGCGCTTCAGCCGAGCGGCCACTCTCAATCACTTTCACAACGGCCGTCTTCGCCTCCTTGGCGGATCGGCTGAAGGCTTCGGTCCCAGACTGTCCACTGATCAGTTTGGCGATCGAGGGGGCAATGCCATCCCAGGAAGCACTCAGGGACTCCAGGCTACGCAGTACCGATTCCGGTGCGCCGGGAATACCCTTGATTGGGTCTCCATTCCGAAGATGCATCAGGGCGCGCTCTACCTGACTTTCCGCCTCGACGAGCTGGCTTGCATATGCACCATCAGCCGCTGCTTTGTCTGCCAAGTAGATGGTTTGCATAGCGGCGGACTTCAGTTCGTAGGTTTCAGCCACATAAAAGGAATCAGCCCGAGTGTCTTTAAGGAAGCTGTATCCAGTCCATGCAGCCGCGCTGCCAGTTGCGATCAGCAGGACCGCGGTAAGGGGAACGAAGGAAAAATTGTTGCTCATGCGGTCCTGTCTCATGTGAGGTCAATCGTTTGCATTTTGGGATCGGCAATTAGCGCCTGAATGTCGATGACAGCCCACGTCCGGGCGTCGCCTGTTACGACTCCGACTAGGCAAGCACCTAACCCGGGTGGGATCTTCAAATTGGCATTTGGGGCGTCAGTGAGGTTGCCCGAAGGGATGAACCCAACCACTTGATCTACGATGACGCCTACGTCACCCACATCAGCTCCGCCCCGGACGATCAAGGCCACTGGGTTACTGTGTTCTGCCCTGGACATGGTCTGAGGGATCGAGAGGAACCGAGCTATGTTCACGAAAGGAATGATGTCTCCATCCAGCTTGGTTGCCCCGAGCAACCAGGGCTTCGTTCCGGGCACTTGCGTGGGACTAACAGGAACCTGAGTGATGGCGTTTACCGCCAATGAAGGGCTCAAGCAGTAGGTATCGCCGATCCGATACCCAATGCACTTGTAACGACCGCTGGAGATATCACTGCTCATCGATAATCGCTTCCATATCAATGAGTGCTTTCGCGATCTTGTCGCCTGTGAACGGCTTGGTCAGGTAGAGATCTGCGCCTGCCAAGAGCCCTTTCTGTATGTCGAAAGGTGAACTCGCACTGGAAAGCATGGCGATGGGTAGGTGCTTGAATTGAGTCGAAGCTCGTAGTATTGAGGCAAGCTTCAATCCGTCCAGGTTAGGCATTTCGATGTCGATGAAGCACGCATCAGGCCTAGCCTCGCGAATAACACGCAGGGCCTCGTACCCATCCTTTGCGAGGTGAACCTCGATATCAGCTTTCTGCAGAAAGCCGGCCCCCATCTTCCGCATTCCGGGGGAGTCGTCGACGATGCAGACAGATCGAATATTGGACATGGAACAACTCCTGATTCATGCCCTAATAATGTTCAGGAGGTGCCCTCTTCTGGACGTACCTGCCCTTACCGACCTCAAGCAGGTAAAAACTGGTCATATCTCAATGCACGGTTATGGTCCTCCCTTGTTTCTGGAGGACCTATGCGTAAGTCAAACCACCGGGCTGCATTCGCCAGTGATCCCAAATTTCTGGAGCGGATTGCAAGGCAGCTCCAAAGCGAGCCAACATCTACCCCGCCCTCCCCTGCTGATAAAAAACCGAGCAAGGCCGTCCAGCGCCTCGAAAAAGTCCAAACCGCCAATATGGATGGGAGGAAAGACAGGATTAGCCTGGAATCTACATCCAGGGTACTGACCATTTGCTTCCCCGGGGCGAAGCTGGTCTCTCTCAACACCATGCTCCGCGTCCACGACGCCAAGGCCACCCGCCTGAAGAACACATGGCTGAAACGAGTGGAGGCCCTTCGATACACCTACAAGGCTGTTCTCGAGGAATGGATAGCCATTGCGACCTATCCTCTGTTGGTCGAGGAGGTATACATCACAGGTGAGAGCAGCTTGCTCGACCCAGAAAGTGTTACCGCGGCCTGCAAACCGGTTATTGATGCACTTGTTACGAATGGGTTCTTGCCGGACGATGATCCATCCCACATTGCTCACCCCCTACCCTACACTTCCAGAGGCGAGTCTCCTGGCCTGGTGATCTGCTTACGTCCTGCAGGGCGGCCTTGGGGACTAATCGAAGATGCAACGATTCAGGTGGCCAGCTCATTAGGGCGTTGATTTTTGCGGCCAATCCGTTATCCCTCGTGTATCATGTTTCACGAACGCACGAGGGTTTCACGTGTATCAATCAGAGACCGGAATCAACCCCACAGAGTCCCATTGCCTGGGTATCAACCTAGTACCTGTTGAGCACCGAGACGTCGATGTTGATCTCATGCAGCCTGGCATCTGGCAAACCCGTCGGAACTTCACTCTTGCAGAGCTGGAAGAGCTAGGTGACAGCATGGTCAAGGCCGGGGGGAATGTAACCCCGGTGGTGCTATGTCCCCGGGCTCAGGGCGGCTACTTCATCATTTCCGGCGAACGACGATGGCGCGCGGCGCAACTCAAGATGATCCCCCGCCTGCATTGTCGGATCGGGCACTACACGGATAACCAGGCCCGTTTCATTTCTGCTGTAGAGAACGTTCTCCGGGTGCAACTCAACCCGATCGAAGAAGCTCAAGCCTATGCAGACATACAAGAAACCGGTCTCTCCCACGAGCAAATAGGCAAGGAGCTGGGTAAAAGCAGGTCGCACGTCTCCAACTACCTGCGGTTGCTCACCTTGGACATCACTGCCAAGGACTTCCTGATCCACGGCAAACTCACGGCGACCCAGGCTCGCCCGCTGTGCTCACTCGACTCGAAAGGCATCCAACGTGAAGTCGCGACGAAAGCCGTAAGGCTGGGGTGGAGCGTTAAGAGGATCGAAGATGAGGTTGCCAAGCACCTCAACAAGCCTAAGCCAAAGGTCAACTTGCCCAAGCAAGACGCCGACATCGCACGTCTGACCCGGCTGGTATCCGATCACACGGGGTATCCCTGTGTGATTCAGAAGACACCGAGTGGCAATTGGCAGATGGGCTTTCTCATGACAGGTGACGATCAATTCGCAGGGCTTCTGGAGCGGCTAGGCATCAAAGTCGACGAGTGTTAGCCCCTACCCTCGAATTTGGGCACTCCGTTTCCATTATTACGACAGAAGCCATTGTTATGGCCCTGCCGAACCTTGCCGACCATCCTGCGGGTAGCCAGAGGCCGAAGGTATAATTTCGCATGCTAAACCGACCATTCCCGGTGCCAACTCTGCTGGCTATCGCTCTGACGGCAGTGTTAGCCGGTTGTACCTCCACCCACGAGCCGGTGGAGCTAGCTTCCATCGAGCCTCAATCCCAGTACGATCAACGTATCCAGGATGGTCTCGGTAGCCAGAAGTACACCGAATCGCAGATTCTCTACATGCGCCGCCTGAACGAGTTCAAGGATCAGATTGATTCGCTCGAAAAGCAAAAGCAGGCCTTGGAGGCGTCGCTTTCTACAACAGCGTACGAACAGGATCTAGGCTCGGGTAAAGCTCCCTCAACTGAGTCGAGCCGGATTGAAGAGTTCCAAGCGGCAACCCAGGCCTCACAGGCCCGGGTTGCTGAAGAGAATTCAAAGGCGGCCATACGCCAGTCCATCATTGAGAATGACCGTGACCGCGCATTACTCGAGGCTGAGAATCGAGCAATGGCTGAGATTGAGCAGTTGAAAGCTGCTGATGCAGCCAAGCAGGCCGATCTGGCGAAACTGAAAGCTCAGCTTGCGGAACAAAAGGCGGAAAGCTCCCGCACTCTTGAGAAGCAACGCTTTGCAATGGCGGTAGCTAACGCGGACGCTGAACGGCGAGCAGCAAATGCGGTTGTTGAAATCAATAACCAGATTAGTGAGCTGAAAGGGCAACTCTCCCAGCTTGAGACGAAATTGGCAGCGGCTCAGAAAGAGCATGAACGATTGGCTGATCTCTCCCGTCAGCTGCAGACACCTGTGGCGGTAACAGCAGCAATTACGGATCAGCCTTCGCCTCAGATCGGGAGCTTAACAGAGAGCCGAATCGCCGAAATCAAAGCACGACTCGCGCGTGAGAAAACTGAAATCACCGCCAAAGCCCGGACAGAGGTAGCGGCCTTGACGGCCGGCGCTGAAATCAAAAAGGCTACAGTCGTGGCCCCGGTCGTCACTGGTCGAGCGGTCTACGCAGGCTCCTATGGTGAAAAGCCAACCACCTACGCCAAGGTTGACGACAAGCCAGTCAAGCAAGATGCGAAGCCTCTGGCTATCGCATCCAAGCAGGCACCAGTAGTAACTGTGGCCAAGTTCGAGCCTAAGATCTCTCCGGTTGTGATTCAGAGGGGCTCAGATGCTGGTAGCGCGGTGCTTGCCGGCGGCCCTGTGACATCTTCAGTACAGTCCCCAGCACCGATCGTCGTATCCCCAAAGTCACGTGTGATCTACGACGTCCTCTACGTTTATAAGGATGAAGGTAGCTGGCAGAAGTTCCAGCGCTACCTGGAAGCTTACGGGATCAAGGATTTCGAACCGGTACACAAAGGGAGCACGTACTACCTTTACATGGGGCGCTTCTACGACAAGCTCGCTGCAGCGAAGCGCGTCGAGTATTTGAACCGCACGACCAATACCAATCATGCGACCGTGCACCCGCAAGAGGTGCCGATGTAACGCCGGTTTAGCATGCGAAACTCAGTGAGAAGGGGCGAGGGGATTCGCCCCTTTTTGTTTATTGATTTCGCAATGCGGTCGCCGCCATGAAAAAAAGCTGCAAAGCAGGTGTTTTGACTTGAAATGGACTGCAATGCGGTTAGAGTGGACTCCATTGCAGACAAGGAGCCTCACATGGCCGCAATCCCGTTCAAGAAGAGAAAACTGCTCGCCGACGTCCATGCTGTTACTAACCAGAAGGGCGGCGTAGGCAAAACGACGATCGATTTCCATTGGCTGGTTTACTTGGTAGAGCAGGGATACCGCGTGCTGGGTATCGACCTGGACAGCCAAGGCAACTTCTCCAGTCGACTCGCGCCTGATTCCCGCAATGGAGGGCTCCGCAGCGCGCATCTCTTCAAAGAAGAACTGCCTGATCTCAAGCCCCTCCAGACGGCACTCGGCGCCGACTTGATCTATGCCCTGAACAAAGACGATGAGTTGAGTTCAGTAGAGCAGATTGGCTTGTCGGCGGTAGGTCCCTTTGCCAAGCACATCCAAAAGTTGGCAGAGGATTACGATTACATCGTAATCGACACCCCACCTACCAATGGGGTGCGGATGATTGCGGCATCTGTGGTATCGGATCACATCTTTGTACCTGTGGAGCTGGCGGCGTTCGCTGTAGATGGCGTGATTTCTCTAATCGAGACGTTCGATATGGTCGGGCCGTTGTTCGGCACTCAGATCACTCCTACTGGGATCATCTGCAACAAATACAACACTCGCGTGAACGCTCACCGCGAGTCGTTGGAGGACCTGCGAAAAGTAGTTGGTCCCAAAATTCTTCAAAACAGTCTCTCGATCCGAGGGGCAATTGATACCGCGCTGCGCCAGTGCAAGCCCGTTTGGAGCATGCGAACCAATGGTGCTGAGCGTGAGACCGGCGTAGAAATGATCAGGCTGATGGAGGAAATGGCGCACCGAGCAGGCGTAGAAATCACGCCTGTGGTGATCGCACCGAAGGTGCCTCGGAAGAAAAAGCCGGTAAAGAAAAAGAGCCAATCGCGCGCTAAGAAAGTGGGGGCAATCTAATGGCTAAGACATTAGACCTAGGGAGTTTGACTCGACTGAATGACCTGATGGACCTTGGCCGGGCCGCACAGGAGAATCAGATTATTCTCCTCAGCGTAGATCAGATCGAAGTCAAACCTCAGGTGAGGAAAGACTTCAAGGAGATCGAGGAACTGGCAGCTAGCTACGATGACGAAGGGCAGCAAACCCCCATCATCGTTGGTCCGATGAATCCTGAAACTCAGAAGTACCCCTTGAAGAAAGGCGGTCGTCGCTATGCCGCTGCGGTACTTCGCCCAGGCTTTAAGCTGAAAGCTATCGTTGACGGCAAGAAACGCACGCCGGCCAAGGAGATCCTCTCGCAGCTGATCGAAAACGAGCAGCGGCAAAATCTCAACCCCTATGAGGTTGGTCAAGCCTTGGCTGAAGCCAAAGCTGAAGCTAAGGCTGCTGGGGAGCCCCTGTCCAACCAGGACTTGGCTACCTACATGGGGAAAAGCGAGACCTACATCTCCATTCATTTGGGACTCGCAGACCTTCCCGAGGAACTGGTTGACCTGATCAAAGGAGGCATTACGAGCGACAGCGAAGTCTTACGGGAAATGAAGCAACTGAAGAACCTTCAACCCGAGACGTTCACTGCATTCATTGAAAGGGCAAAAGCGGAAGGCTCCATCAGCAGGCAGCAAGTACGTGATGCGGTCAGAGCAGCAAAAGGCAAGACAGTGCCCACGAAAGCTCCTCCGGCACAAGAACCGCAAACTGAACACCAAGCTGGAAAAGTCGGGAATCCAGCTCAAGATGGGGTAGGGAAGGGTGGTAATTCTTCTCAGGCGAACCCTCCTGGTCAGACCGACCAGTCCCCAGTTTCGCATGCTAAACCCGAGGGGCAGTCAAAAGCCCAGGGCCAGGGCGAGACAAATACGCCAGCAGTTGTAACCCCCCCTTCGCAGGAACAGGGGCCGGCCGCTGCGCCGAATTGTTCTTCGAAGAAGAATGGTAAGGGATACATACCGATTACTGCGGAGCGTCAGGTAATCGGTATCAAGGTTGCACTGGACAGTGCGGTAGCGTCCGGGTATTTGATGAATGATCGCGTCAGCGAAGATCCTTCCAAGGCATGGTGCATGCTGATGATCGGCGGATCACAACAGCCCAAGCAGATAAAGGTGGATCAGATCGACATCGTCAGCGTCGCAGCGATGGAGACCGATGGCTGAACTAAATCTTCAGTAGGGGAATAGGGCGCTTCAAGCAATTGAGGCGCCCTTTTTCATTTTGGGACACGGCGTACTTGAATGGCGGGGTAGGGCGACCTATCGTGAAGGCGTTTTCTCGTGATCTCCCGCTGTTGGTGAACTCACTGATAGCTGATCACAACCCGCCCCCGCCTTTGAATTCAAGGGTTGTGGTGGGAGATTGGTTCAGTGACTGTATTCAGTCGCCGTTCTGATCATCTCGCTTCAAGGTGAACCTGGTGCTTTTCACTTGGTTCATCGTTTTGCGATGTTCCAGGTGCATTGCATCTTGATCATCGTGATCTACCTGCTTCACGTTCTTTAACAAGTCAGTGTCGCGTGAGTTCGTAAAGGACTTCACTCTGCGATTTTGCGTTTTGGTGTGAACACGCCCATTCGCCAATTTTGCTGAGCTGGTTGCTGCGTTGTGGTGACATTCGCTCGGTTTGGTGTTTGGTGTGTGCCCCCTTGGCCTCATCATTCGCTATTCCGTCGCAGAGTGTTTTCTAAGCAAATCTCACTCGACCCCTAGGGCGATCCACATCGCCTTCGGGAGGGTAGTGGTCGTCTCAATTCACATTGAGGACCACGACATGAAATATGCACTCACCTTTGCCTTTGCGCTTTCTGCTGCTCTCTTCCTTTTTCAGGGAGATGATGCGCGAAACACAATGACGAAGGTCCAACACGACAGATGTGCTTCCTTTGAAGCTGCTGGAGTTGAATGCTGATCTCGTGCCCTATGACTTAGTCAAGGGCACCCCTAATACAACCTTTGCAGGCTGTATTAGAGGTGCCCTAGACAGATGAGACGAAAGGCCCGGCGCAGCGATGCACCGGGCCTTTCTGCATTTGTAGACTTCATGTCCTTGATTTCAGCTGGGGGCCTCCTTAGCGTTGGAGGTGATCTTTCCCCCAGCTTTCGCATGCGAAATTCCGCACGGATGTCTGGAGAAGATTCCAGTCCCAGAATTCTGGAGCTGGGTTCTTTAAAAACTCGCGCTCGCGCAATTCCCACCCTTAGGGCAAGCCATCCCTAAGGGGACGTGGCTGCCTTGCAATTGGAGGTAGCTATGGATCGTCAAGACGACAATCGTCCGAAACTGTCTGAGGAAGTCCTGGAGCTGGTGAAGAGCAACGGCGGTTGGCTTAACGTGATCCCACGTTTGACTAGCTCGTTCGATGCTGCACTCAAGAACCATGGACATCTGGTCGACTGCCCTTTCCCACACCGTCACCGGAATGGGGGAGGGAAGAGTGATTTCAGATTCTCAAACAAGCCGGGCTACGAAGACCGCGCTATCTGCTCCTGCTTGCAGGACGGTGGCCGGGACCCAGTAGAGCTTCTGATCCTGGACGGCGTCGGTCGCAACTTCACCGACGTAATGTTCAAAGTCAGAGATGCACTAACAAGCGGCAAAAGCTATACCCGTAAGGTCACTCCTGTAGTGGTCAATTCACGGGCTGGCATAAGTCCGGAGGATGAGCAGAAGCGGAAGGCGAAGCACATCAAGACTGCAGAAGGCTTGATCTCGCTAACCCACCCGGATGCTCTTCCTGGCCGTTTGTACTTTCAACACCGCGGTATCCCGCTTAACAGCAACCTTGGTGACGTGAAATTCCACCCGGCCCTCGAGTATTACGAAACCCGTAAGAAAGATGGTCAGGTTGTGAAGGAGCTCATCGGTCGGTTCCCGGCCATCGTGTCGGCGTTTCGGAGCAGGACTGGTCGAGTGGTGAATTTCCACAAGATCTACCTGACTCCGGATGGTCATAAGCTGGAAGGTGTCTCGAAGGTGAAGAAGATCGATTCCCCGTTGTCTGGGTTCAAAGGAGCGTCAATCCGAGTAGCAAACGTCGAAGGTTGCAGGACGCTGCATGTGACCGAAGGCGTAGAGAAAGGATGGGCAATCCACCTGGCAACAGGCGAGTCTGTTCGAGTAGCGCATGCCTGCACCACTCTGGCGACGTTGTTTGTCGATCGTGCTGAATTCGATAGGGTAGTTATCTGGTCTGATAACGACCCTTACAACGAAGCACGTGGGAAATATGGCGATGGGCAAACCTTTGCTTGGAAGCTCTTTATTGAGCTGATGCGTAAAGGGTTCGAGGTGGCATTCATGCTGCCCGATGTTATTCACACTCCTGGAGCCAAGGGCCAGGATTGGGAAGATATCATTGTGGTTGAGAAGGTCATTGGAGAGCCATTGCCGCAACGCTTCCACCTCCTGCGTGCGAAAGCATGCGAAGGTGGGATCTTCATGGGCTACAAGCCAGCCACGTCAGATGGCTTGCTCAGTGCCTGCGCGTGAGCGCTCAAGAAACCCCGGTCCAGCTTTTGCTGGTCTGGGGTTTTTTTCGCATGCTAAACCCAGAGTAGCTTTGTTTCGATCGAGGACATCTTGACTACTAGGATGTGCTCGGCTAAAAAGTGTCTGTCCCATTTGCCTTTCTCCGAAAGAGCAAACCCTGACTACGTTGGTGAATTCACCGAGGTTTTCTGGGGTGCGACTCGATACTCGAATTCGAGTTAGATGAGCACAGACATTGTTGGAACAGACTGGACGATCGTCTGATCAGTCCACAATCTCGAGATACCAGGCATGTCCTTTGCTCCTGCAAGGTAGACGTGTTCCAGGAACGTGTATCTCCCTGCCATATAGGTAAGTGTGTTCGCACGCTTACCAGTCAAAGGCACCCTCCAGCTTCAATGCTTACCCCTGCACGGGATCTCTTCGCGAGCTTATTCCCGGTGCAGCGGGGATATAGGAGGAAACACCATGACAGGCCAAGTTGAACTTCTCGAAGCTCCATCCTTGTGGCAACAGCCGGAAGGTGAGCAGATGGAAATCGCGCAAGGGCGTTTTTTCCGCGGAGAGGATGACCAACCTGAAAAAGAATCTGAAGTCGTAGACTTCTAAACCATTCAAGAACCCACGAGGGCGACAAGATTGCCCTCGGGTAGTCGTGTGCGCCCGAAAAGGTGATCGCATGACTTCGTTCGTGAATCCGCATTACATCTTCAATCCACTCCCGGATGAAGTAGACATAACGCTGTCTCCAACACAGATCATGAAATCCATGGTTTGCACTCGGCTGCTGGGGTACTACCGAGCTCGTGTAAAACCCGAGGCAACTCCGCTCAACCTACTGTTCGGCTCAGCCTTGCATTGGGTGATCGAAGGGTTCGTCAAGGGATACATCCCAGATGAGGAAATGGCCACTCAGTTTATTAACAAGTTCGAAGGTTTATCCGACGGAAAGTTGATAAGCATGGCCAAATCTAAGTCTCGGGAAACAGCAGAGGTTCTTGGTAAACAATTAGCTGCAGGCTTTCCGTCTTACTTCCGTAATCTTGGCCTCAAGCCATTGATTATTGAAGGACAGTTCAAGTTGAAAATCGCTGAGCGTACCTTCATCACGCTAGTAATCGACTTTGTCGGTGAATGCACTAAGCCGATATTCAACCCGAAAGGGGAGATGTTGGCTGATGTTGGCGACGTTGTGATCTTGGACTGGAAAACCGCTGCACAGCCTGAGGGTGAGTTGTTTTCCCGATACGGGTATCAGCTGACCTACTACTGGCTGGCAGTGAAATTAGCATGCCAGCAGTTGGGAATCAGGGAGCCAAAGCTTTGTGGTTATGCCTCAGGGCAGAAACCAAACATCACGAAACCGGACTCAAAATCAGTTGTGAACGCCATCTGGCACCCAGTCCACTGGGTTAAACGGACGGCGGCCGACATTGAGGAAGCAGTGGAATATGCCCGCGTAGTTGCCAAACGGCTTCGCGCAGGTGAGTTTTTCCGTGCCCCTCATATGGCCTACGACTCACCCTGCGATAGTCACTCCAAACGGTGTGACATGGCGGGGCTATGCCTCGAAGGTTGCTTGTCGGGATACAGCGTTAAAGCAGGTCTGACACTTGCAGACCTAATCTGAATTAAAACAACCCTGTAGGGCAAAACAGCCCTACGGGGCTGGTGCGCCCTCGAGGAGGCTACATGCGTGAGTCTTATCGAATGGAGCGCTACGCTCAACGTGCTGTACGAATTCGCCGTGACAAGGAAGCTGAGGATCTCGCCAGTCGTAAGATTGGTGATTTCCTGATGCGGAATTACTTGGCCGAAGGCGCCTTACTAGCTGAAGAGTTTGGGAGGGTGTCGTACTACGAGCGTTTACAGCTTATTGCCAACTCCTCTGAACTCATCATGAGCTCCGATGGGGAGGAAGGCATCAATGTGGTATGGGGCTCGAATAAGCAGGTACTAACGCACAGGTTGCTGTCTCCGAGGATTCGGAGCGACTTCCACGGTGCGCATTACCTCGGTTCGTGGTCCCGCTCGATGCCCAAGTGGAAACACAATGAGCTTCGAGATGAAATCAAAGCCAAGTTAGAAGCCAGAGTTAAGGACCGAGTTGAACTGCGAAAGCAGGGCATGCTCGACTTCTCTCTGGATACTGACGATATGCCACCGCTATTCCTCCAACCGGAGGGCTAATTTCCAGCCCTTTCGGGCCGGAAGTTCAACACTTCCGGCGGGACGCCCTGGTCGTGTTTCACATAACACGCGACGGCGTAACTTTGGAGGCAACATGAGCTACATAAAAAACCTGATGGTCGTGATCATCGCGTCCATCATGGGTGCTTCTGCCTCCTCCCTGTTCGTAGGGTGGTCTACTAGTGAACTTCGCATAGTCTTTGTGGTTTCCATATTGATGACTGCACTCATTACGTTGAACTCAACGGCTCAGGGACGGAAGAAGCGTCCTAAAATGAAGCCGACGCGCACGGTAAAACGGAAATCGCGTCGGGCAAAGAAGCGTGCACGTAGCCCCTAGGTGAGTAGAGGATCGAAAGAATCTCTTATTACTCATCGCGAGGATGCGACCATGTCTTTCAGTGTGACTCTCGGAATCCTGTTTCTTGCATTCGCAATTTACTGGGGTTGTGACTACGTTGAGCGCCGGCGTGCCGGTGGCGACGTAGGTGGAACACGAAGCAGTA
This sequence comes from Pseudomonas sp. PsB, assembly GCF_043658375.1. Taxonomy (NCBI): domain Bacteria; kingdom Pseudomonadati; phylum Pseudomonadota; class Gammaproteobacteria; order Pseudomonadales; family Pseudomonadaceae; genus Pseudomonas; species Pseudomonas sp. PsB. The sequence continues at coordinate 27,475 of NZ_JBIGLU010000025.1, forward strand.
CGCCATAAATTCCATGGACATACCCTGGGGGTGAAATTCCCCTTAGGGATGATCACCTCTGGGGTTAGGACAGGAGAAAAACCATGAACTAACTAAACTAGAAGGTGAATACCATGAAAACCAAAAAATCCAAGTTCGTTTCTAACCTAAAGCTATCAGTCGGGTTCGCCCTGTATGTTGGCTGCGGGGGAGATATACCAGCACCAAAAGCAATTGTTCCGATGATGTATTGGTCGGTGATCATTGCCGATTACGTGCTGCGGACAACGAACATAATTCGAAAATTGCTCAAACCGATTCTTCTCCACACCCCACTGGGGATGGCTTTCCTCGATACGAGGTTTGCCCTGGATCTGGCCCTCGCGGCCTGTCATGCGGAAATGAAGCACATCGGAAAACCGGCCCGGTGATCGGGTTTCGGGTGGCCATCACCCGGATTTCGGGAAGGAGCATTCAATGAAGGCGTTTCAACAAGGCAAAGAAGCATATCGTTCGGGCAACTCCAACCAATCCAATCCGTACCCATCCATGTCCCAAGAGGGCAGGGCATGGGCAATGGGCTGGTTGGTAGCGAAAGAACCAGGCAACTGGGACGACATCGCACGCCTCTACGACGACCAACCAGGCTAAGCCAGGTCGGACCCTCCCGACCTGCAGGCGGGAGTGAACTCTTCAATTCTCCCGTCTGCAGCGGGTAGGAGCTTTTAGCAATGCAACAACGCCAATACAGCGACAACGAACTGTTCGGGATCATCCAGGAAGTCTATTTCGGGGCAACCAGCTGGGAGCAAGGCCGTCAGGCTGCGCTACGAGGCCGGACCTTATCTGACAACCCTGAAACTCCCGACACCATCTCCTACGACGAGTGGAAGAAGGGGTTCGTTCATGGAGCCGTCTACGACGTTCCTCAGTCAGAGCAAATCGAAGAGATCGTGATGGTTGGCATCCTGCCGGTCATTGAGGTCCAGGTATTGCCAGCACGCTCCTTCTGGGCCGTGCTGAACAACCTGCAAATCGATCTGCATCTCTCGGTTCCCGAGCTGGCTCGGAGAATCGGACTCGCAGAAGAGCGACTGTGCGCTGGGATGATCATGTTCGGGTTTTACGACTCGGATGCGATCCCCATGTACGACCGCGTAGCCGTCTAATAACGGGCCCCTTAGGGGCCTCTCCTTGCTCTGTGAGCTGGACCAAACATCCAGCTCAGTGCTGGGTGTTTGCTCGAGGTCACCGATCTCACAACACCCGGCTCCGCGCCCGGGTGTACATCTCAATGCCCCGTGCGCGGCGGGTGCGAGGAAATACAAATGAACAACGTAGCCAAGAAGAACATCACCGTCGAAGAGATCAAAGCCGCTCACATCCAAGCTGTCACCAGCCAGAAGTTCGAGCCGGTAATGGTCCACGAGCTGTTCGGCTTCTCTACCCCTCTGAAGGGTTTTGAGAAACCGATCCCGGTACCGGCAGAGCGTCATCCGCTTTCGCCGAGTGTCGACAGCAATTACGTGTTCAATGAGAGCCTGGTTCGCCGGGTTCTCCTGAGCATGGCGACGAAAGACTCCATCATGCTGGTAGGCGAGAAGGGGACCGGTAAGTCCTCCCTCATCAACCAGATCAATGGCCGTCTTAACCGTCCGTCAATCGCAATCAATGCCGGCCCCGGTGTTGATGAAGGTTATCTGGTAGGGTTCCGTACCCTTGGGAAGGACGGTGTGAAAAGTGTTGATGGTGTGCTGAGTTATGCCTATCGCCATGGGCTGAGCTGCACCATCGACGAAATCTGCAGCCTGAATCCCGGCGTGCTTCTCAGTCTGAACGACATCCTCCAAGGTGATGAGGTCGTGACGCTGAAACACCACGGGATTGACCCTGAACTGGACCCGAGGGAACTCCTCGGCCTCGAAGGTGGGATGAACATCGTTCGTCACCCGTCGTTCCGGTTGTTCGCAACCGATAACACTGGTGGTAAGTCCTCGCGTGATCCCCGGTATGCCGGCACGAAGGGACAGAACGCTGCAGTACGTAGCCGCTTCACCTCCTTCAAGGCCAACTTCATGTCGGCTGAGAAAGAGATGGCTGCTCTGCATGGTCTGAACACTGGAGTGGATGATCTCAACATCCAGCTGATGGTTGAGTTCGCGTTCCGGTTCCGTGTTGCGTTTTCGCAGGAGGAGGCGTTCGACAACATCTCCTTCCGTGAGCTCAAACGCTGGGTTACCAAAATGGCTCTGTATGATGATCTGGATGAATCCTTCGTCGACGCTATCTACGGCAACCTCGAAGAAGCGGACCAGGCTCTGGCCCGCGAACTCTTCGATGAAACCTTCGATCGCGACCTCGTACTTCCGAAAGAGTACACCACCTCGGTGGCGGACCAGCTGGATGCGCTGACGAAAGCTGCGGTTAGCAATGCGGCTCAGATAGCGTAAGGAGGTAGGTGATGTTCTACCTGACGAACGATTCGGGACGTTTCATCGCTGTACGTGGGGACGTGAATACGTTCCTCGTAACAGTGTGGGAAGGTTCAGTCATGCGAGGTGTTTCCGGTAAGAAGGAGTTGCTCTGCGGAACAGCGGAGGAAGCCTGGGAGCATGTTTGTGCCCAGGTTGCCGACGCTCGAAGCAACGGCTATTCGTCGCAGCCAATCGATCATTCCCCCGTGGAACTCGATGCAGCCCAGTCGATAGTCGCTGAGTTTGATCTCCTAAGCCGGGGAATCTATGTCCGTGTCAAAAGCTGCACTGCAGAGCAGTTCAATGAGGGGCTTGCCCACTTAGAGAATGTAGTTCGGGTGCTCATCGATGCGGGTCATCCCCTAGCTTTCAGGATGGTAGGCAATGAGTTTGAAGTCGCTTTGAACGGGGCTTCGATTCGTAAAGGCATCGCCTCGGTACGGGACTGGGAAACCATGTCCCCGAAGGGGCGAGAAATTTTCGAGGAAAGGGGCTTTATCGACAGCACCATCCTGCTGCCAAGCGGGAAGGGGTTATGGCGATTTAGAACCCAAGAGTCGGTTTTGGATGTCTGTGCACGGGCTTTTCTTGCCGAGCTCAACAAAGCCGGAGCCGAGTTCTCGGTAACGAGTGACTCTGACTACACCCTCGATTTCCAGCGACCGTTCCAACGTCAGTCCGTTCAAGAAATGGACTGGTACAAGACGTTCCCTGGCCTTCTGAAGGTGCTTGAAGATGCCAGTCTACTAGGTGGCTCCAGGACCAAGGTTTCGGTGCCCACCAACATCGGTATGTCCCTGTTCCTATAACTAGGCCCCATGGGCCTCCCTCCTTGTGAGCTGGACAAATCCGGCTCATGCCGGGTTTGTTCTAACGAGCCCGGCACCGCGCCCGGGCTTTTTTCTACATTGCCCGTGCGCGGCGGGTGAGAGGTAAGACCATGAAAATCGCAATCGCGAAACTGGATGCTGCTCTGGATAAGTTCTGGATTGGCGTTGTGCTGCATGCCTACCACCGTTTGATGAGTGCGCATTACCGCCGTAAGGCGGCGCGCCTCTCCCAAAAGGTTCAAGGCCGTGCAAACGAGATCCAAAACCCCGCCTACCAAGTGCGGGCCAAAGATCAGTTTTTAAGCCATCGCCACCAAGTCCTGCGTCATGACTTGGAAGCAAAATTGATCCGCGGGGAAACCTGCTGATCCATGCGGACTGCCCCTTCGGGGGCAGTCACTCCGCTCAGTGAGCTGGACCAACAATCCGGCTCACAGCCGGGTTGTTGTTCGAGGTCATTGATCTCAAACCACCCGGCTCCGCGCCCGGGTGTTCATCTCGATGCCCCGTGCGCGGCGGGTGCGAGGAAATACCCATGAACCTGATTCAGAAAGCAATCAAAGCAGCAAAAGACAAAGTCCTGCTCAGGTACCACCGGGTTGCCGCTCGGATGTACCTGAAACGGGCTACGTACGTTGCAGACCAAGTGATCTACACCCGCTTTAAGGTCCCCACTCAAGCACTTCGTGTGCTGCGAGAGAAGGCCAATGAGCACACCCAGAAAGCCTACGCAATCCGGAAGGGAGTCTGATCATGAGTAAGCTGCAACGTACCGCGAAACAGTTCCAGGACGGTTGGATTTCCTTCCTTCGTGTTCTGGCAAGAAACTCCAAGATCAAGTTTGTGATTCGTCCGAATGTCAGACCGTGCACCGACGGTAAGGTCGCGTACCTACCGTCTCTGCCGGCGAATTTGACAGAGGAAGACTTGATCCTGTTCAAGCGTTGGGGTTACCACGAAGTCGGCCACATCATGCATAGCGATGTGCCGTTTTTTCAGGAGTTCAGTATGGAGCATGGTGCCTTCGCGGGCCTGCTGCTGAACGCTGTCGACGACGTGTATATGGAATACGCTCAAACTCGGTCTTCTCGACGTTCTGAGCGTTTCTTCCGTCAGGGAGCAGCGATCATGTTCGATCGCGGCATGTTCCGGGACGGCAGCCAAAGCCCCCAAGAAGCATTTGCGAGCTACACCTTGTGCTTCCTTCGCAGCCGTCGGTGGAGTGAGTACCAGCAGCCTCTAGCGGCTGTTCGGAAAAACTTCGATGCCCACTTCGGTGAGCATGCCGACCAGGTGCGCGAAAACCTGGAAACCATCCTCCTGGCTGAGTACCCGAGCGTTCGTTCCACTCAAGACGCCGGCGATCTCACCCTTCGGCTGATCGAAATGCTGAAGCAGCAGCGTGACCAGCAGGATGAGCAGCCCCAAGAGGAGCCTGAAGACGACAATTCGGAAGGTGACGAAGGGGATGACCAGGACGATCAGCAATCCTCGCAAGGGGATGATGAGAGTAATCAGGAAGACGATCAGACCTCTGACAACGGCCAAGGCCAGGGCCAGAAAGATGATCAAGAACCTACCAACGGTGACGCCGGTGGTCTGGGTAGCGATGACGGTAAAGCTGAAGACGAGTCCGACTCCAAGGCTGATGGCCAAGGTGCGCCGGGCGAGGATGACGCTGATGCCAATAACCAATCCGAGAATGCCCAAGGCGACAGCCAAGGGCAAAACGGGGTCGACCTCGCCGAGTTGATCGAGCAAATGCTCAGCAGCAATGGTGGTGACGATTCCGAAGTCCTGGATATGGACAAAGTGATTCAGCAACTCGCGACTAGCATCCAGAACGGTACCAACCCGGACTATCAGGATGCTGCTCCGGTTCCAGCTTTCGAAGTTGAACCGAGCGATGTGGAGAACCAACCCTCACTGGGGGCTGGAACGGTCAAGGACCTGGTCGAAGGGATGCTTGTTTGCCCTGCTGACAAGGAACATGCACGTGAACTGGCTGATGCGCTAGACCGCAAGGTCAATGTACTGGCCACGAAACTGCAGGCCTACCTGTTAAACCGAGAAGAAGCGGACGTCTACTCGACGCGCCGCGGTTCGCTCGGACAATCTCACCTCTACCGTGCAGGTATGGGAGACAGCCGTATCTTCGAACGTAAAGAGGAAACGGTACTCCCTACCGCAGCGGTCTCTGTTCTTGCAGATCTTTCCAGCTCGACAAGCTGGGTTGATCCTAGCGTTCTCGCTACGTTGGCGAAGGCGAAAGCCAAGGCCATTGCTGCTGGGGAAGCTATCAATGAAAAAGAGTACGAGGTGCAGACTGTTGCCAAATCCATCCAGCAGAGCCTGCTGATCATGGAGAAGGTGTTCCACAGGATCGACACTCCACGCGAGTTCTTGGGCTTTGCTCCAAAAACTGGCCATCTCAACACGGTGGTGAGGACCTTCGGGGACTCCCATCAAAACGCGGTTGACCGCATTGGCGGTCTGGACAGCATCACCGGCGGGAATCACACCCCGATTGGTGAGGCGGTTTTCCAAGCAGCCCAACGCCTGGCAAGCCATCCGGCACAGAGGAAGCTGATGTTTGTCCTCACGGATGGTGCTCCGTCGTGTGCGACCCTGGCTACAGAACAGACTGCGTTAGCGGTCGACGCTGGAATCAAGGTGGTGTACCTCCTCATCGGCAATGAGGTCCGAAAGGACTGGCTGGAAGAGGCGGGTATCCCGTACGCCGTTGCTGCAACCGCAGATGACGTTGGTCCAGCTCTTCTGGAGCAAGCCAAGCAGCTGCTGATGTAACCACTGATGCCGCCCTTCGGGGCGGCTCCCTCCCTCCAACGAGCTGGAAAACCATCCGGCTCGCGCCCGGGTGTTCTCAATGATCACCCCGTGCGCGACGGGGGAGGGCAATTCAATGGCAACTCAAACTCAAGTCTCCGGACGGTCAGTAGACAGCGTTTTGCACTTTCGTCGCGAGTCCACAGGCGTTCGTCTTACCCAAGCCGAACTCCAGGGCTACATCGAGGAGGTAGGAACATTCGCGCGCGATCTTCGGGTCCGGGATGAGGGCAACACCCTCGTCTTGAGCTTCAGCTGGATGCGTGAAACCTACAGCTATGTGCTGGACAAAACAGAGTACGGCTATTCCCAACGCACTCCGCTGGGAGAGGGCACGATTCTACGTCTGCTGTAACAGTGGCCCCCTCGGGGGCCTTCCTTGCTCAGTGAGCTGGACCAACAATCCGGCTGACTGCCGGGTTGTTGTTCGAGGTCATTGATCTCAAACCACCCGGCTCCGCGCCCGGGTGTACATCTCAATGCCCCGTGCGCGGCGGGTGCGAGGAAATACCGATGACTCAAGTAATCAGCGCTGCAAATGACAACAAAGTAGTAGTAATCAACCTGCTGGTTTCCGCAATGGCGGCCGATCGTCAGATCGATCTCGACGTGCTGAATATCAAGGTTGAAGAGTTGCACGATGAGATCCGTAAGCTGGTGACTGAGAAGATCTTCCCGAAAGACTTTCTCCGTAACTACGCCCGGCTCCGTGAAAACGGCGAAACCCTCCTGAAGCAAGACGGTTCCATCATGTGCTCCATTGGGGCAGTGATGAGCCGCAGCGAAGCGGTCATCAAGATCCGTGAGCTGAACAAGATCAAGGAGGAGTGGGCTCAGCAACTCGCTAAAGATGAACCTGGCTATCAGGCAATGTGCGACAAGCACCTGCTGGAGATGAGCCAGAAGGCAATTGCAAAAGGTGCCGACTCTGCCCAGGTGATGCTGCTGGCCGAACACCTTCGTAAGCGCCAACCAACTTGGGAAGAGGTAGCCGCACGGTTCAAATTCGAGTTTGTCGTCACTCCGGTAACAATGGAGGATGGCGAGTTCGATGCGGACCTGTATGAAGCGCAACGCGACAGCGTTGTTGCTTTGCGGGAGGGTGTCCTCGGAGCAGTCATTCAACACGTCTGCAAAGAGTCCATGGAGATCCTGGAGACCCTCGACAAGAAGACAACCGGGAGCCAATCGGGCGAAGTGAAGGTTAACCCCCGAACTGTCCGTCGTGCTCAAGCGATGTGTGTGAAGCTGAACTCCCTGGCTTTCATTCACCCGCTTATCCGTCCCCTCCATGACGCCCTGAAAAGCGAAATGGACAAGGTGCCGGCTAACGGTTTTCTCACTGGTGGTGAATTCCAAAATCTGCGGGAATGCCTGAAGTCTCTGCGCGACCAGACCATCGTTTGGGACCGCTTGAAGAACGGCCAACCCCTGATCCAGGTAGCAACCACAGCTGCTGCGAGCAACACCGCACAGCAAGCTCTTGCGACTGCTCAAGCCAACCTTGGGCAAGCTCAGCAAGCAACTTCGAACCAGCCTGCTTCAACCGCTCCGGCGGCCACGGCGTCAATGCCTGCAACTTCGGTTGTGAGCACTGTTCAGGCTGGCGCTGCTGCACCTGCAGCAGCTGTAGCTCAAACCACGGCAACTCCGGTTGTAGTGGCACAAGCTACCGACGAAGAGGACGACACCACGGTCCCGGACGCGGTTGAGTCCACGCCTGTTGTGCAAGAAGAGCCGAAGCCGGCTCTGTCGCAGAACTTCGCGCTGTTCCTCTAAGCAATACCTCCCTCCCACCCCTGACGGGCCACCACACCCCGTCAGGGGAGTGGTGCGCCCTATGGAGCGCACTATGCAAGTCGATCTCTTTGGCGAACCCATCCTGTCCAACCCCATTCAACCCTCCTCGGAGGCGGATGCACCGGTGGATTTGTTTGGAGTAGCCATCAATCAACCAACCGCAGTTGAGAAACCCAAAGCAGTTCGAAAGGCCCCAACTAGGCTGGTAATCGACAGGAAGGCCCTCTGGTCCTCCTCCGGTTATTTGCCTGGCGTGAAAGAGCTGGATGAGGATGATGATTTGTCGGATGCACTCTCGACGTCGGATACCCGTTCAGACAATTCCACGATCGAGCGCCTGGAGAAGGCTCTTGGAATGGCACCGGTCATCAAAGATGGCAAGTGGCAAACCGACGAGCTCGGATACCAGTACCGCCGAGTAGGCAAGCCGTTCAAGGGGAGTCGAGTTTTCGGAAAACGAGGCTCGATGATCTGGGAACTCAATCGCCAGTTCGTGCTGACCTCTGCGAGGGATGCTCTTGAACCGGTGTTCACTGACCCCTGCTGCTGGCTCATCATCAACTCCGTCCATGTGCTCGCCATCCGGCTGCGCATGATGGATGAGGATGAAGATCCGTATGCATGCCTGCAGGCCTTTCTGCAGGTCATGACACAGCACGACTTCATCGATAACTCCCGAAAGGGGGAAACGATCCGCAGGCTGACCAAACGGGACCAGATGCGGGACAAGCGTGCAGCGGCACGGAAAGCAAAAGAAGAGAAACCGGTTTCCAACTCGCTCATGCGAGACATGGAAAACGATGACTTTGATTGCGACGAGTAACTCACTGCGAACAGACCCCTGCGCCGGCGGGGCCTGAAAATTCATTCAGCCACCTTCGAGTGTGCGAACTGGGCTCCGGCTCCCAGAGGAGAAACATCATGACTCATGTTCTGAAAGCAAAGCTGACTGCTGTTGCCGATGTGGTTGTTCTGAAACTGGCTGGTGCTGTCTGGAAACTGGTGAAGGTCTTTGACCCGAGGCCGGTCCAGGAGCACTTCGCCGCACGACCACCTGTAAACGGCGTGACATTCGGCAAAGTCTTCAGCCTCCCTCGGGAGGATGCAGGCCAGTCGATTGTTCGGTTGGGCTGGCAGCACATCAAATCGGAGAACAAGAAAACAGGGATCGTCAGCCGTAAAAAGCTGGTGAAGATCTTCAACCCTGCAAACGGCCACTTCGTGGTTCTGTGGGCAATGGGAGCAAACGAAGGTCGTCCTTTGCCCCGGGATGCCATGGCGATCGATTACGACGCTAAGTTGGCTCTGGGGATCTCCAAGAAGGAAGAGGAAGCGGAATTGATTGTTGGCGAAGCCAACCTCGGTGACCGCGAATTCTTCCATATGTACACCGACCATGACGCATCCAGTCGTAGCGCTCGCGCTCTCGGCTGGTATCTGTTCATGGCTGGTATCGGCTGGTCCGTGGGAGTAACCGTCGAAGGATTGGTTACCGCAGTGCTGCGGATGTTCTAAGCCTGAAGTGACACCGCCTCTCCCTTAAGGGGAGGGCGGACGTCACCTCCAAGCATCCTCGACGAGGGCGTTTGGAGGTGGCGTCCGCCCTTTACCGAAATCGAGAGGTGAATCATGAACGGTGTATCGAACAGAGCCTACGACCTGCTGAAATCCTTCGGGAATTCTGGGCTCACACTCGAGAGCCATTTCCCCAAAGGGGTGGAAGGCAACGTAGCCCGCCACACAGCACCCAAGTTGATGTTTCCAGACTCAATGCCGCTTGAACTCGTTCGCGATCACATCGAGCGCTGGAACCGGAAGCTGCAGGGGCTGTTTCCTGGCATGGGTTATTACGCTTTCAGTCCTGCGGACGAGATGGCGAATCCGGGGAACCACGTGCTGGTTCTCTTTGCCGATGATTCCTTCTTCAAAGCTTTTATGGGCGGCGTCCAGAAAGTCGACGTACTCACTTCGCTGTGGGACTTCGATGCCTGCGTTCGGCTGTTGCGGTAATTTCCGCGGCAGATCGGAGCGGCCAAGGGCGCGCGTGGACCTGGTCACGCTGAAGGGGGCTGAGAATCCGCCCCCTGGCGCTCAGCCCCCCGTTTTCACTGGAAGGCCAAGGCCTTGCCGGTAACCTCTAGGGCATCCCATTTGGAAGCCCTACCATGCTCGATCTTGCTGACCTCGATCACACCCTAATCTACTTCGTTTCATTCCTCGCAGCCTTCCTATCCATCAGACCAACTCTGCGTGCCGCCGGCACTTGCGGAGCGCTTTTGCTCGCCTGGACATTCGTAAAACTGGAATTGACATTCGACCTGGCCGACCTACTGCTGAATGAAGGTACAAATCCTCAGTTCATCACCGCAGGAGTCGCGGCATTGGGTATCTTCGGCCTGGCGATCAGGGTTTCCCGCTCTCGGTGGAGAACAATGGACCGTACCCTGATCTTGGTAGCTCTGATCAGTGTTTGTCTCACCACTGCCATTTTCCACCTCGTCCTCGTGAACCGTGTTCTTCCTCTCTGGGCAAAGGATCTCGCTTGGACGAACTACAACCTGGTTGAAGCCTCTGCAGAGTCTTTCGCCCCCAAATGTGAGCAAGCAAAAGTGACCTGCTGGCGGGGCACCGCATTCGAGGATGGGGCCTTCAAACCCGAACTTAGGGAGCAATTGAAGGGGGTTGATTCCTTTTTCAGGGCTCACCCCAAGCCATTCCCGCAAGGCCATGGTTTCGGTGTGTTCAACGACCTATCGGATGATGGCGTCGCAGCTGTGCTCTACTACCTAGACAAGGGAGAGGCACGAATCGTGATTGATAGCGCGGGCGCCACCCGGGTCCATCATTTGGTTCGAGAACTGTTCTACATGCTTTGCGGAGTCGCCCATTCGGTCTGGATTGCTGGTGCGCTGTTCCTCATCGCGTTCCACCGCCGGCGTTTCATGAAAAAGGGGGCTTCATGCTGATCGACTTCAAGGCCGAGCACACACAGTATCTTAAAGGGCGGCCGTCAGATTCTGGCTGGGTGTATACCCCCGCCAACCCGAAGATGCCGGCCAAGGGGAAGTACCTGGCTGCGTACCAGGTGTTTAGCAATAACGCTCTCAACGCTGCGATCTACATCCGAAACGACGTGAATGCCGCCGGCGAGGCGATTAGTGTGCACACAGCACTCCGTCTCACGTTCTCCCATAAAGCGAAGGGCAGGTACCTACTAAATGACGACCCGGACAAGCTCAGTCTCAACCTTGGGCTCGGCGCGGTACGTGAGTTATACCGTTGGCTCTCTGACCAGCAGCCGCGGTTGGAATACGAAATAGTTCGTGCGAGCGCATCTCCAAAACGACTCCAGGGCTTCACTCTTCAGGACGGCCAGTTCGCCCGGATGCTTACTGCAACAGAGTTCGACTCAGAAGCAGTAGGTACGCTGACCATCCAGGTTGGGCTATCGGATGACGATGTGATCCATCTGCAATTTTACTGCCTTGGATACGCCAAGCTGATCTATCCAACATTCACTGATGTGGCCATCCTCCAGCTGCTGAAAGCGCCTGCAAGCTCTACCAACCTGGCGAGCAATCCCTTCCCAGTTTCGCATGCGAAATCGGACAACGTAGCTGCCCCCCAGCGAACGCAAGACGATGATCGTGGTATGGCTGAGGATGAACCTGATCCAGTGAGACTGGAGCGTTGCAGAAAGGCAATCTACGCCGTTGGCATGCAACGCTGGAAGGGCTCGAGAGATGTCATCGAGTTCATCCAGGACTCTGCTCCTATCGCTCAGATGGACCGGTTGATCAAGGACGGGAACGCCGGGGAATTTACGGAGTGGAACCGCATCGCTGACATGTTCAAAAACTCCTAACTCGGTCCTAGAGGCGGAATAGGGCACTCAACTCCCACTATTGGGGTATGAATGCCCAAATCCCCATTTTCGCCCGCATCAAACAGCACAACGCCGAATACCCACGCGAGCTCTTCGCTGCGAAGGAAATTAACCGGCTGCTGACCAACGTCGACTTCCCAGCTGAAAGGATCTGGCTGGACCTTCGTTTCGACCCCTCAATGACTGACCCAACTTCATCCACTTTGGACGTGATGATGATCAGTGGGGAGGCGCACGGCATAGCTGTACTCCGCATTCAGCCCCTGTATCTGCAGCAGGACATGCAGACGATGGTGGACGAAGCAATCCCTCACGAGCTCGCACACATCCTGCACGCAATAGACGTCAAGCAGAAGGGCGAAGAGATCGGGAAGTTGCATGACGAAGACTGGCAGGAGTGGCTATTCACTCTGGCACCGAACGCTACGCCTGCCGCAAAGGTAAAGGGTACGTTCGACGATCGTCCCGTAAAGCTCAGTAAAGGAGGGCTTGCCGTCGAGTGCGAGTGTGGTGGAGATGAGGCCATCGCTGTTATCGCCGACACCACTGGCAATTCCGTGAAGCTTCAGGAAGAAGAGCTCGAGTGCTCCTCATGCAAGTTTCCATACCACCGGCTTTCCCAAGACTCTGCCCTGCCTGAGGGCATCGCCTCGGACCTGAAATTCCTCGAGGGAATCAAATGTATCAAGCTGCACCATCCCAACCTACAGCGCTGAGTCAGGCCATTGCAGGACTCACTCACTATGATCCCATCAGGATCGGGAGCGACAGCCGCGGCCAAACCGTGGACTGGGTGCTGGCAAAGTCCAGCAACTTTAACGTCCTCTTCGAAGGGGCAAGCGGCGCAGGCAAATCCCATACGATTCAAAATCTACTTGCGCGTGTCTATAGCCGTGGCATGACATTCCACGTCCTGGACATCAAAGGCGACTTCTCCTACGAGAGTTTCGAAAAGGCTGGTCTCAGCCACCTGGTTCGGCCGGAAGATTTCAACGACATCACCTTCAACTACTTCGAGGGCGGCAGCTCCCTCAACCCACTCCAAGTCCCGAGGACGAAAGAGGGGGGTGGGGTACTGATGACAGTCGAAGGTATGAAGCAGTTGGTGAAGGTTTTTGCACCGAATACCGGCAAGCGGCAATTGGACTACCTCGAAGAGATTCTGAACGAGGTTTACCGCAAAGCCGGAATTTCCCAGGACGACATTGAGTCCTGGATCAGACCTTCCCCGACCTTAGATCAGGTCCTTGATGAGATCGATCTCGTGTTCAACTCCATCTCTGCCAGCATGGATTCGGGGTCGGTATCCGACATCATGAAAGCCTATGGCCAGGCCAAGTCGAAGGCAGAGAAGACCATCGTCAAGATGAAGGCGGATGGCAAAGATCCATTACAGATCGAGGACAAGGTCAACGAGATCCTTGATGACTTGGAAGGAGTCCTGCATGGCTACGCCAAAAAGCATCTGGATTTCCAGGCGCTGCAGAACAAGTCCACTGGCAACGGAACGTTCTGGGAGTTCTGGTCCAAAGATTCCCTTTTTGGCTTGCGCAGCATCATCCAGGGCATGGTGAAATCCCGTCTATTCACTGGTAACCCTTCAAAATCACAGGCGGGCAAAATCAACCGATACGTCCTGACCGATATCTCGTCTGAACACCAGCAGATCATCATGCGTATTGTGGCAAGTCGTGTCTTTGCAATGGGAGTGATGGATACTCGAAGGTCTGGTCTCTTCAATCCCGAGTACCCCAGCCACATCCTGATCGCGGACGAAGGGAAGCACGTCAAACAAATTTCGTCCTCGCCGCTGAGTCCAGTGAACCGAATTGCGACCGAGGGACGCGGTTACGGTGTGGGTGTTTGGGCTGGGGTTCAGCAGCCAGACCAGGTCACTCCGGACCTCCTGAAAAACGTCTCAACCTACTTCCTTCTCAAGACACCCGAGACGACTTACGGTGAAGTAAGTCGGATGTTCGGGGTTAAGCCTTCGCTTCTGAAGCAACTGCAGAACCGGCAGAACGTACTCTTCAGCGCAGGGGACGCCTTCACTCTAGTAACCCACTTTAAGGAGTAGTAGGGATGAAGAAATATGCTCTGCTTCTTTGCCTAACCCTGACTGGGTGCACTGGTGGCAAAACCATACTCCCGGTCACCGCGGCGGACATTCAGGACCGCAGCCTTATACTCGGGGCTCAGCAGGCTGTTCAACGAGGGCAGTACCAGGAGGCAGAGCAGCTCCTCTCCAAGTACGTCTATAGAACGGACAAGGGCGATCTGAAAATCCAGTTCTGGGGGCTCAACGGAGAGAGCAGGAAAATAGCAATCGACACTGTGATTTCTCTCCTCTGGGAAACCGGGAGGGACCAGACGCTGGCTCAGTTCGCAAAAGAATACCTTTCGGGAGACGAGTACAAGGTCACTATGTGCCGACTCTCGGAACGGCAGGCGCATTATCCGGATGCGTATGCCTGCTGGAACAACCTCGGCCATGAAGACAGAGCGGAGAGGACTATTCGCACTGAGGCTGCCCTTCGCATTCTCGGGACCGAATGAGCAGCATCAAGTGATTTGAGTTTCGCATGCTAAATCGGGCGGTCAATCACCGCCCGATTCCTCTTCTGCGCCACCATCTCGAGTGGGGCGACGAACTTGAATTTTGTAGTTCGCCATACCCCAACGGTCGACAACCCCGGGTAGAAGCTCTTGCAGGGTTTCCTTGTCTAGCAATACGCAAGCATTGAAGTTGATCACCCCAATCTTCACATCAAACAGGCCCGATGGGCTGTCATGATGATTGTAGCTATGGAGCAAAAGCCCCATACCCTCGAGGGTCTCCAGCATCACCGGAATAGCAGGGTGGCTGAAGGTACGAGTATCAACTCCCATCTGAAGCTGACGGCTCAACTCCAGCGGCAAATGTGAGCCGATCGACTCAAGGATTCGTGACATCGGAATGATGACGAACTCCATGGCGTCCTTCGTCCAGCCCTCTGCTTCTCCAGTCGCCCGGAACTTGTTGATGTTGGCTTCGCCGACAAATTTCAGGATGGCCTCCCTGATCAGTTCCTCAGTCTGGGAGCTTTCCTTGGCTGCGCGAATACCATCTTGCTTCTCTGCACGTATCACGAAACCGTCAGCGTGTCTCAGCGCTTGGACCAACTTCTCAACGCGCGGGCCAGAAGAAACAGGAAGCATTGCAGGATGATGGTAGTAACGCAGCGCAAGGGTGAGTACGTTTTGATCCTCCGGCTGGAGTTTCGCGAACTCAGGCATCTGACGAACGATGTAAGCGCTGTAGGTGTTGTGGTGTGTTGCGTCCTTGTTCTTAACCCACTGGCCAGGCGCCTTCTCGGCATATGCCAATAACTTATCCAGGTCATGAGACAGCCCAGCGAGATAAGCGAGAGGTTCCTGCACATTCTGGCGCTTCAGATAGGACAAGACCTCCTTGGCGATGGCGAGGGAATGCTCGCGTAACGTGGCATCGGCATGGTGAGCGCCGACACTGGCTGGGACTGTAGGATGAGCAGCTAGTAACTCATGCACGGCCAGTTCGAGGTGTTCAATGGGCGTCGACGGCTCCCGGCTCAGAGCTACCTGTTTTCGGTTGCATCGGAAGAAGCGTTGGTTGTAGGGGTTGAGGTCTGTTACCCCTCCAATTTCCTCTCCGGTTCGCGGGTCCTTGTTGTTCCTGAGCAGGATCATCATGGTCGATCCTGGAATAGAGCATTCGTACTCGAAGGGATCGTCGCTCACGACAGTGGCTTCAGTCGAAGTGTTCCGCGGTCGGAAATACCTGAAAGCTGCAACCCTGGCAATGGTGTAGACCATAGCGGCCGCGAAAATGCAGTGCAGCACTTCTACCAGGACTGCAACCAGCGTCCCCACGTAACCACCAGATGCAATGAGCTGAACCACTGCATGAGGCTTGAACATGTAGAAGTGGGGCGACAGGGCTTCAGCCTGGAAGTCCAATGCCTTATGCGTGGATTCTAAGTAAGCCGCATAGCCCAGGATGACAACTGCAATCATGACGATCAGGGCAACAACCCCAGATGAGGCTTTGACCTTCGGTGTAGAAGCGGACATGACTATCTCAACGTGGTGAACACAAGATCACGATGCAGGTTTTGAAAAAGATTTTCCAACCAAACCCCGGATTTGGAGCACTGCCTTCCCACTATTGAGGTAACAGAAGCTTCTATGGGACTCCGCAGTGAAAAAAACGATCCTCATCCTGGGCGTCAGCCTCCTGAGCCAGGGCGCCTACGCTTCCGCCTTTGATGATTCTCACCTCGCGCGGAGCGAAACTCTCTCACCGTTCGATCGCACTTATGAAGCCGGCAGGGCGCAGCAGGTGATGCAGCCCATCGACTACAAGCGGTCCACGCAAACTCCTTCAGCACCTGCGGCAATGATCGACCTGTCGATCGATAACCCCGTTGCCTCGGTAGAAGAAACAGAGACCGAACGGCAATACAGGAAAACTCTCGAAGACCTGGAACGAAACCGCCAAGCCCTGACTGCCGCACGTAGCGAAGCAGAACGCAACCTCATCGCTGCGCAGAAGACGGCGATCGAGGCTGCTGCAAAGCGAAAGCAGGATCTGCTGGCGCAAGAGGCCGAGATTCGTAAAGCCCTGGAGCTGAACCAAGCGGCGCAGTCGAAGGCTGATCAGGTACAGGTCGCACAGCTCACGGACATCGAACAGATCCGCACTGAAAGCAAACAGCTTCTCATGCTGGCCGAGAACAACGCGGAGATGATCGAAACGGCTGCTCGCAAACGAGTGACCCTGGAGCGGGTAGACCCGACCGTGGTGATCAACGAACCGGTTGAAGCCGAATACCAAGGGGCAACTCTGAAGGAGATTGTGGAAGGGATCATGCCGGTCGGTTGGCGTGTGAAAACAGCCTTCTACAACAAGCCTGAGCTTGAGACCCGCCGCTACGAGTTCATTTCCACTGACGCCCGTGACATTGCCCTGCGCAAGCTCACGGCTTCCGTCCGGGACGCCCGTGTTCGCTACCAGTATTTCTGGGACCTGACTGACGAACAGGGAAATCCCTCTCCCATGATCCTGATCACCGACCGCCCGAACTAAGGCAGCCACACCCATGAAGATGAAATCCATTGCCCTGGCTCTGCTGGTTGCCACCGGCCTGTTGGGATGTACCAGCAGCTTCGACATTTCCGAAGAAGCGAAAAATGCCTCCCTGCGCCCCGAAGCGAAAGATGCTCTTCAGGCTGCCCGGGGTAACACTTTCGTACGCGAGATCAGGACTGAAGATATCGCGAAAGCCCGGCCGATCTTCCTAACTGCACAGAGCAAGCCGCTTCGAAGCGTGCTGCAAGACACGCTGCCTGGGTACGCGATCATTCCGAAAGGCAAGGTCAACCTCAACGATCCAATCGATGTAGCTGCTGCTGGGATGACCCTTGCAGATTTCATCGAATACATCGAAGGGACCCGCGACCTGAACATCGAGATCGTAGGCAAGCGAGTAATTGTTAGCGATTTCGAAACCCGCGAGTGGAACCTTGCCACTTTCGCATCGACCCGGAACGTCAACAACGTCATCGCATCCACGCAGACTCGTGGTGCTAAAGCGGGCGATGACGACTCCAATAATCAGCAGGACTCGAACGTCGCGACTGGCACGACCATTGGACTTCAACTCTCGGAAGATGAGTGGCAGAAAGTTATGGAAGGTGCCCGTACGATCATCGGAGCAGAGAAAGAGTCCGACCGAGGCAGTCGTGGGCGTACACAGAACTCCTCGGGAGCTTCAAGCGCTAATGTAGGTGGGGGTAACAACTCGAACAACGGCATGACGAGTGGCCTGAACTTTGATGCTCCATCACCAGCTGATTTCGGTTTGTTGACATCGAACGATGAGATTGAGCCTTACATAGAAGGTATTCGGTCGGTAGGAATTATCACTGCAGGTGGCAAGCCTTCTAAAATGAAGGTTCTTGATCGCTACTTCAAACGAGCTATTGGCGAAGCCACTAAAGTCGTAAACGTTCAGGTTGAGGCGTATGATGTAATTCTCAATAACGACAAGCAGAAAGGTGTTGACTGGAATCTGCTGGTTCAAGGCACGCTGAATGGCAACCCACTTGGCCTGAACTTCTTCAATACAAAAACTGGAAACACGGACCCTTTCTGGAATGTGCAAGGGACCTATGAGTCTGACCATGTTAAAGCAGATGTGCTCATTCGATTCCTTGAGAATTTTGGGCGGGTAGAGCTTACTGATCAGCCAAATATTACCGTTCGAAATGGGGTTCCAGCCCAAATTTACGCAGGTGAAGAACTTACCTATATCGTCGACGTCGAACAAAGCCAAGACGAATCCGGCAATGTCACAGTGACCCCTAAGCTCGGCCGGCTGAAAGTAGGTGTGACGCTTAGCGTTACTGTTCGGGTTCTAGACAACGACCAAATAATGGTCGATATCTGGCCGGTAATATCCAACCTTAGTGGTAATGACACCATTGCAATTGGTGACTATGAGTTCCAAACCCCCCGCGTGAACCTGAAGGAGTTCAGCACCCAACTGATAACCAGTTCTGGTCGAGCGGTCCATCTGGGCGGTCTGATTACCAAAAAAATGAACCAGGCTCTACGTCATTTGCCTTGGCAGAATCTGGTCACTAAAGCAGTGCTGAACCCTATCACCCAGGACATCAACAATCAGCTCGACAGACGTGAGTTGGTCCTGGTTGTCACCCCCACATTGGTGGAGGGGGCTCTCTAATGAATCAGTTGCTTCTTGGCGTACCAATCCAGATTGGTGGCGAAGAGGTCATCATCTGCCGTGACTCCCTCGGCTCGCAGGCGCTCAGCAGCTCCCGCGAGTCGGAGGTGTATACCATAATTGATGGGCCACGCGAAGACGGCCGGCCAGCGATCTACATCGACGAAGCTGAACTAAAGTCGATGCGGGAGTCGTACCCGGGCATTAACGTGTATGGACTCTGGCAGCTCCTATTCGCCAACAACCTCGTTCCTCTGGGAAACGAGGTTATTATTTTCCCAATGGGTCCTGACCGCGGGCTTTATCTGCGGGTGGATTCTAGTACGGATCTCAATAAGCCTTCGAGCATTCTGAGCTCCTCTGAGTTTGTAGATAATTTCATCCCTGAGTGGATGGACTACGACCTCACAAATGCTTCTCGCATTAATCTTGACAATCTTGACCTGGTATTGCCCGCCAGCCCGGCATATACCCGACAAGAACTATTCGAAAAGCAAAGGCACGATCAAACCAAACGCTGGTATATGGTCGCAAGCATATGCGGCCTGATGTTGATCGCTACACTTGTATATAACTACGGGATGTACACGCTGTATAACGCTGACATGGCGGTCTATAAAACCAAGCAAATTCAAAGGGACGAGTTAGACACCAAGATCGGCGAGCTGCTGCGTGAGCGATTGGATAAGTGGCCGGACAACTCCGCTGAGCTCGGAAAAATCAGTGAGCTAGTTGCTTACGATAGCAGTCTTGAAACTTCACCTGATGGTGAAACTCATGTCGGGTTCACGACGTTGCACCGATTCGTATCGAGCAGATACTTGCCATTCGATCCGGCGGATAAAGTCCGAGGCATAGTTTCGGAGTTCACTCCCCACCAGAATTACGTCATTCGAATTGACCCTTCGGAAATTGGCGGGGGCGACAACCAATGATTATCAAGCGCTCAAAACTGTCAATTTCAACCTTCGGCTTTTCGAATCTGATGTTGATTGTCATTGCAGCCGTGGCAGTTGGTGCCGTTCGATTCAGCATGACCATGGGGGAGAGCCGCACTCTCCCTAGAGACTTCGATCAGATCGATGCTGTAATTGAAACTTCAAGACAAGACGTTCAGCGGTATACGGAGCTAGAAAAGCTTCCGAAACTCGTGACCTCTTGGAAAAAGGTTACTGCATCATTTGAACTCGATGGGCTCAAGCTCGAAACCTTCGACGCGAATAATTCTTCGGAGATGGGGAATACTTATTCAGGCCCGCTGAAAGGCTGGCCGGGCCAAGTGATAGGCGATCCGCAGGTGGTGTTATCAAGTGTGCGGTCGCTTCAAAAGGAGATCCCCCTTTATCTCTACGATTACTCCATTGCGAACGGAGTGATGAAACTTAACTTTGTAGTCGTGGGTACCTGATTATGAAAAATCTTGTCATCGGCACTCTTATGGCAGCTCAATTTTCGCTCCCTATCTATGCTCTTGCAGATGCGGACGATGCAGACACTCATCGTGACCGCAGTCGGAAGATTGGAGACATGGAGTACAAGCGCGATCAGCTGAAACTTCAAGCTGAAATGGCAGACTCCTACAAGAAAATGTCGGATGCCGGCTTCATTGTGGACGAAAGTGGCTCTCCACTGGGAGTAACAGATATCGCAACTCTGGGTAAAGAGGTGCGCAAGGCAGGCAGTAAGCCCGATAAGGCTGACCTCCCGTTCGGTCAAAATCCAGTCATCCCCAATGCCGCACCGTTCATGCTCGACCAGCCTACGATGGGGATGAGCGGACCAAATGGCCAGAGTGCTCCAGGCGGTCCAGGCCAGCCTGGCTCCTCTCAGAAAAACGTCCCCGACGACGATGAAGACAAGGCCAAACACTTTCTGGCGCTCCTCGAGGTTCGGGCTGACTCGATCGTAGTAATGACCAGCCAAGGGCGCCGAATCGTGCGCAATGGCGAAAAGGTCAACGACTACACACTGCAGCGATTTGGGCTCGACAAGGCTGTTTTCAAAGGTCCTGACGGCACTCGGGAACTGGTAATCGATTGGACCAAATCCAAACGCTATGCGGACGACTGACCATGAGCAATAACATCCAGGGGATTCAACGAAAGATCCTGCGGAATCTGGTTGAGGCGGGGAAAATCACGCAACAGCAAGCT
The DNA here is from genome assembly GCF_043658375.1 of Pseudomonas sp. PsB. NCBI lineage: Bacteria > Pseudomonadati > Pseudomonadota > Gammaproteobacteria > Pseudomonadales > Pseudomonadaceae > Pseudomonas > Pseudomonas sp. PsB. The sequence continues at coordinate 48,211 of NZ_JBIGLU010000025.1, forward strand.
GATACGCAACCAGTATCCGAAGTCATCGAGCAGGTTGTTCCCGACATCCTCCGCGTCTGCAAGGACGACGAAGCAGTTGCCCAAGCGATCGGCAAGGCGCTCGGCCGTGAAGTGTTCTTCGAGCTGGAGGAAGGGCTCTCGATTACTCAGGGCCCTGAAGGGGAGCCATGGTTCATTTACGGCAACACCATCTTCATGGCCAATCCGTTCCACAAACGGATGCACGAGCGTGCCACAGGGTTCGCCAGGACCCACAACATCCACCAGCCAAAGGTTGGTGTGGTAAGCCTGACCCGCTTGGAAGCGATCAAGGCCATCGAAACTGAAGATGATGATAGCGCAGTCCATGACAGCGAGCAGCTTAAGGCCCGAGCAACACAGCGTGTGGAAGACCTGGTGCGCGAGGCGGCAAAGCTCAATGCCTCGGATATCCACCTTCAGCCTACACAAGGTGATCAGGTTCAAGTCCGGTTGCGAATCGACGGCGAACTTCTGACTCGCCAGCTCTACACATCCAAAATTCACGAGGCTATTTGCCGAGTGATTATCGAGAACAACTGCGGCCTTACCCTGGAGTTGAACGCAGCCCAGGATGGGAAGTTTGATTTCGCGGTCTCGACCCACAAGAAAATCAACCTGCGGGTTAGCACGCTTCCTGTCACCAAGGGCTCGGAGAGCACCCCCAAGGTTGTGGTTCGTCTATTGGGCAACGACACGAGCTTGGCCAACCTGGACAGACTGGGCATGTCTGCCGAAAACAAGGCGCTGCTCCGGCGATTGGGTGAGGCCCCCAATGGCTTGATCATCGTTACAGGCCCTACTGGCTCAGGTAAGACCACAACTCTCAATGCGATGCTCCTGGACATCTATGGCCAGGACCCGAACCGGAACTACCACACTATCGAAGAGCCGGTGGAGATCCAGCATGAGGGCATGTCGCATACCGAATGCGGTAAGCACTTGTCGTTTGCTACCGCGCTCCGTGCATTGCTGCGACAAGACCCCGACGTGATCTTACTTGGAGAGATCCGCGACAACGAGACCGCCGAGTACGCTTTCAAAGCCGGCCAAACTGGTCACCTGGTCTTGACCACCTTGCACACAAACAATGCCCACGAGTCGCTGGATCGCCTCGGGAGGATGGATATTCCGACAGACATTATCGCAACCAACACGCAAGCCATCATGGCCCAGCGTTTGGTCCGCAGCCTCTGCAAGAGCTGCAAAGTCGAATACCTCTTCCGGTCTGATGAGAAGCGATTCGCCTTGTATGGCTCGAACCCGGTGTTCGGCAGCAACGGCGATCTCAAGCTCTATCGAGCAAACCCCAAAGGCTGTCAGGTGTGTAACAACGGATCGCACCAATCTGGCGGATTGAAAGGGCGGCGCGGTGTCATCGAGGTACTCGAGCTTACGCCGGAAATTCAGGAGGCCATTTTGAATGGAATCTCCCCCAGCTTGCTGAGACGCTCCCAAATCGCAGAAGGGACCTTCAAGGACCTCTGGGACGATGGTTTACGCCTGGTGTTCGAAGGTGTGATCGGGTTCGAGCAGCTCGAAAAAGAGCTACGCCCCTACCTCTCTGATCGAGTTGGCGCACCGAAGAATCTACAGGAGAAAACGGGTATTCGCCCCACCCGCGAAGCGAGCACTTCATCGTTGGTACCACAGCTGTAACCGCCAGATCCATCCCAGGAAAAACACAGAGAAAAGGAATAGATCAATGATCGAACGTAGTACCAAGCATGTTCGCCAGAAGGGCTTCACCCTGATCGAGCTGGCCATCGTGCTGGGGGTCATCGCGATCCTGACTGCTTTCTTCCTGCCGGGCATGCTCAAGGCGCGTGAAGACTCCAAGCTGAGCACTGCGATCACTCAGCTGCAGAAAGACTTCCCCGGTGCAATCGCCCGGCAGGTGAGCCGCACCAACACTTGCAGCACAACCACCATCACTGCAGCCAAGCTGAAGGAACGCGGCTTGCCCGATCTGACTGTCTGGAACACAGCCTGGACCGTTGATGCTGTCACCAGCAACCAGGTGACCATCAGCTACACCATAGACAGCACTGACACCAATACTGCTGCTGACCTCGCAACAGCATTGAACCAAAGCAACAACATCGTGAAGAACTCCGCAACAGCGACGGGCAACACCAAAGTCACAGTGGCATACCGCTGCAACTAAGTGGTCGAGCCTGACTGCTGCTTGACAAGTCAGCACGTGGTCTTGGTTGCACAACAGCAAGCTTGAAACTCACACAAAAGGAACGATCCATGATCGAACGTAGTACCAAAGGTAATCGCCAGAAGGGTTTTACCCTGATCGAACTGGCCATTGTGCTGGGGGTCATCGCAATCCTGACTGCCTTCTTCCTGCCGGGCATGCTCAAGGCGCGTGAAGACTCCAAGCTGAGCACTGCGATCACTCAGCTGCAGAAAGACTTCCCCGGTGCAATCGCCCGGCAGGTGAGCCGCACCAACACTTGCAGCACGACCACAATCACTGCAGCCAAGCTGAAGGAACGCGGCTTGCCCGACCTGACAGTCTGGAACACAGCCTGGAGCGTTGATGCTGTCACCAGCAACCAGGTGACCATCAGCTACACCATCGACAGCACCGACACCAGCGCCGCTGCCGACCTGGCATCCGCTTTGAACCAGAGCAACAACATCGTGAAGAACTCCGCAACCGCGACCGGTAACACCAAAGTGACCGTGGCGTACCGCTGCAACTAAGGGATTGGCCATGGCCTACTACCAACTGAAGTATCTAGGTGAATCGGGTGGTGTGGTTTCCGTCGGTGTTGAGGCGGAAACCAAAGAGCAGGCCATTGCCATGTCCGGCATCCCCGAGTCGGTCATCCATAGCGTTGCTGTTGACCACCTCGGGGGGATCAAATTGGCCTTGTTCGACAAGAAGTTTCCCCTTGTCGAGCAGGTCCTCATGTTGTCAGCCATTGCTTCAAAAATTTCTTCAGGCAAGACCTTCGGTAAGGCGGTCCAGGAGTCAGTGGACTACAAAGCACTGAAGATCACATTTGCTCAAATCGACTCCTGTCAAACCCCAAAAGAATACTTGTCGCTTCTTCGATTCGACGAGACCGCGGTCCTTCTGGCTGAGGCCGGTGACAAGACAGGGCGATTGCCTGATGCTCTGAACAGGGCATCCAAAGCAATCGCAGAACGTCTGGCAGCGAAGAAAGAGTTCTCTGCTCTGATGAAGAAAGCCATGATCAACGCATGCTTTGGTCTTGGCTTCATCATCGGCATTCCGCTATGGGCAGGTGGAACTATCCACGACTTCATCCATGTACAGCGCCTCGACCTGCAGCTCAACTCCCTGAGCCAGCTGATCTTGCTTCTGCACACTGTCTATACCCAGTATCTCTACGTCCTGCTTGGAATCGCTGCCGGGATCTATGTGTTCCGTGCTCGGGTATGGGAAATGGTGAGGAACCTGCCAGGTTTCTCGTTTCTCAATGAGAGAAATAAGGTGCGGATGGGCCTGGAGTTTGTTCAGACTTATCAGCTACTGCTCAGCAGTGGCTTTACTAACCCCCAAAGTTTCAAGTTCATGATGCAACGCTCGCGGGGCCGCGCACATGCTCTCTATCAAGAAGCTCACGCACGCCTCGTCGAGGGCCGTGAGCTATCCGATGTTTTCGACAACCCCGAGTGGCCACCCCTGATTACTCAGAACCTCCAGGGTTTCGACAACCAGTCACCAGCTGGCCGAGACAACGTGCTGAGCAATATGGCTGATGCTCTTAAGGCGTACTACCTTCGGCATTCGGAGAAGGTAGCCCAGATGTCATCGGTCATCGGTTTCTCAATGATGCTCCTGACCATCATGATGTTCGCGATCGGCTTTTATCTGCCCATCATTAACCTCGCATCGGCCATGCGATGACTGTGGCTATGGTTCGTTCCCGCGGCTTCACCCTCATCGAGCTGGCCGTCTGCTTGGCAATCGTCGCAGTCATGACGGTTGCGCTTCTTCCAGGCGCAATGGAGAAGTATCAGCAGGGAAAAATCAATTCTTCAATTTTGCAGGCCAAGAACCTGATTCCTGTCTGCGAGATTGCGCGGACAAAAGCAGTGTCCTCCACCGTCGGGGCGAACCTTAAGGTCACCCATACATATGGATCACTGACCAACTGGTCGAAAACAGCGGATCTTCAGAACCTGCTGAGTGCCGATTACCGCCTGCCAGCTACCAACCCACTTGGCTCAAACATCCTCGTGAAGTTCGACTCGCAGCGCTGCTACATAGCCGTAGATCTGCCCTTCAAGGAAGACAACTACGGTGGTTACATCACAGAGAACGTCGGGGCAAACACCCGGATTATCATCACAACCAGGCCGGCGCAGAGCTCCTCTTCCGCCTGGGTGTCTTATCAGAAGCGAATCCTCCATGAAGAAACGACGCGCTAATTCCCAGGCCTCGATGGGAGGCTTCACGCTGATTGAATTGACGATTGTGCTGGCCGTGATGGCGATGATTGCTGTCTATGCCACACCCAGGTACATGGAGCAGCTCAACCAGAAGCGTGCCATCCTGACCGCGGCAGATCAACATGGAGCCTGGCCACAAACCGGCACCGAGCATTGCACAACTGCTTGAGTAATCTGCCGGTGACCGCCTGGTAGTCAACGAGGAGGCCAACCATGACTGCCTTCAACGACTTCATGATCGAGATGCTAAACCACCGGTACAGAGGCAAGGCCCAGCGGTTGAAGATGCCAAGCATTGGTGAGGCTCATTTTGCAGTCGATCACGCCGCCGGCGGCGACCTTAGCAACATGGCAGGGCAGACCCTGTTTCTACTCCCCGACGGAGAGTTTGTACTGCCCAACTATCGGGATGGGTGGAAGGAGTACATGCACTCCATCGGCAACATTCTGGAGCCGGAGACAACGTTCCGAGAAATCCTCTGCTCTCGGGAGAGGTTCTTGTACATGCGCCGACAGAGCTCGCGGAATAACAATCTCGAATGCCGGCACTGCGAGTTCCGGAACGCATGTCTGTTGGAGTTCGCCAAACCCAATAAGCCCAACGATGAATGCTTCGTGGCGAAGCGCTTCGTTGCGCACGCTATTGCTCGCAGCGGTATCGAGCCGCTGTTGAGCGGTCCCGTCACGCTGTATTAGGAGATTCCATGCTGCTTAAAACCAAGGAGTTCGACGCCGAAGCGTTTGCCAAGGAAGCGACGAACATCACACTCAGCGAGCGCACCATGGAGATGGTCGACAACTTTGGCCAGGTCCATAGTCCGGAGATCCTGCCGATCTGGAAGGATTTCTATGAAAAAATGCTAGCGGAAAAAGGGAAGGGGAATAAGCGCAAATCTGCTGACTTCACGATCCCCTTTAATGGTTACCGTTACCGCTGCAACCTGGCCAACTCAATGGATGGTTGGGTGATCGCAATGCGCCGCCTACTCCAGGGCAAGCTGAACTTCCAGAAGGACCTGAAACTCGATTACAACGTCGTTAAGTCCCTCATGAAAGGTGCGGGCTTGACGCTCTTCGCAGGGGTAATGGGTTCGGGTAAATCCACAACCATGTTCTCAGCGCTGGAGAATATGGACCCCCTCGAAAGAGGGTTGCTCGGTACCTGCGAAGACCCCATCGAGTACATCTTCGAAGGCGGTGGCGTCATTCAGCGTGAAGTCGGAGAGCACGTAGAAAGCTTTGAGCAGGCCATCCGGGACTGTGTCCGACAGAACCGAAAAACCATCATGGTCAGCGAGATCCGAGATCCTGAAACGGCCAATGCCGCCCTGCTAGCTGCATCGACCGGTCACTCGGTTTTCGCGACTATCCATGCTGATAGCGGACCCGATGCGTACACCCGAATGCTGGCCCTGGTTGATCCCCGGTATGAAAGACTTGTCCCACAGACGCTGCGCGGAATCTTCTGGCAGCACATGTTGCGCTTCTCGGACGGGCAGCGTGCTCCACTCCCCATCTATGAGTCGATCGAGGTGACTGGGGCTGTGCGTCAGATCCTGCAGGGTGGTCCGGAGAAGTTGCCTATGCTGGCGAACGAGATGAAGCGCCAGGGTCGGCGGAACATGGCGGAAACCGCCATGGCATGGGTAACGGCCAATAAGGTGTCACGCGAAGAGGTTCGTGAGTTTACAGACCGCAGGGGCAGGATCAATGAGCTTTGAGGCTTAAACCGTCCAAGTCCTATTCGCATCCATATCTTTTGGAGCGCCCTGCTTAGCTCATCTGCGCCGTCAACGAGATCCACTAAGCGTTGACGGCGGAACTCCTCACAACCACTCGGCAGGATTGGAGGAGATGCCTCTGCTCTTGAACATTGCCTTTTCTTACAAAGCCTTCGCTTCCAAAGACTTGGTTGGGAGCTGAAAGTAAGGCACATCGGCTTTCCCCCGTCTGCCTTCCAAGACCGAGAGGGCGGGGCCGACCGGTTAGGGAAACTCGTAAAGTACGGGACGTTCAACGGAAAAGGAATTCTGGAAGTACCGGGCGGCCAAAGTAGAAGCCTTGGCATAATTCGATCTCCAGAGCCCGGGCAATTTCAAGCTCAGCTGCGTCCTCGATCCCCTCGAGCACCACACGTTTCCCTGCCGCCCGGCAGTCACGCACAAGCTTCTCTACCTCACTCCGGACTGCTGGGCTCTCAGCGATGTCTCGTGTAGTCCGACGTGACAGCTTGCAACCGGTCACAGCGCGGTTCATCAAGAGTTGCCTCTTCGCGAATCCATCCCTCAAGTCATCCAGCATCACGGGCATCGCCTTGAGGTTGAGACGCTCCAAACCTTTAACGATTTTGCAGGCATCTCCATCCGCGGATTCAGTGATCTCGAACGTCATTCGGGATGTGACTTCGTGTCGGTCAAACTCCGATATTGCGTGCTCAATGAATCGGATATCGCTGACGGAGATCTGCGAGGCGTTCACCCAGAGATGCACATTCGGAAACGCTCCAGCGATCCGAGCCGCTTGAGAGACCACCCACCTATCCAGGTCGACAATCGAGCCATCAGCCTCCGCGCTTGCAATCAAGCGCGCGGGGGCAGCTAACTGAGTCCCTTCGACCACACGGAGCAAACACTCATAGGCAATGGCTGAGGGATGGCGGCTGCCGAGGTGCATGACTGGTTGGACAACCAGGGCGAGTTCCAGGTCAGGCCCTGCACAAGCTCCTACAGCAATACTTCGGGGACGGCTGATCATCATGGGAGGGGATTCGCTTCGGCTCTTTCCCCAATAGTGGAAATCGACTGCCCCAAATCCGCTGGTCAGGCGTGAAAATCTTAATGCGAAACTGGTTCGCCAGACGGGTGGTGGCACAGCAGACGGACGTTAATCTGGCTCCATCCACTGTGGAGACCAGAACAGATGAAATTCCTGAAAGAGTTGAGCGACCTGAACGAAGGCACCCTGGTGCTGACATCAACCGAGCGGGTTGCCCGCCACCTGAGGCTACAGTCAGCATTGCTGCAGTCCATGTCCGGCAAAAAAGCCTGGTTCAACAAAGGGCGAATTCAAACCGTCACGTCGTGGATTGAAAATGCGTGGCTCGAACTGATGCCGGCAGAGCAACTACTGTATCCGGTACAGGAACTGGCAGTGGTGAAGGGCCTCGCAGATAGCTCCGGCCTGATGCCAGCAACTCTGATTTCCTCTACTGCGACCTCTCGCCGTATTGGTAGCGCGTACTCCGAAGCCCTCAAATACCAGATCCCGATGGATCAAGAACGGTTCCGGTTCAAGCGCGAGCTGGAAGTCTTCTGGCAACTGCAAGAAATGCTTCGTCGGGAGTGTTCCTCTCAGGGCGTTGTCTTCCGAGCTCAGGTCCCAGGCTTGCTGCTGAATGCGGTTCAAGAAGGGTTGGTTGAGCTTCCAACCAAAATTGTCATTGTCGGCATCCTCGACATGAACCCTGCAGAGAAAGTGCTCTTCCAGGCAATTGCTGCTCGTGGTGTCGAAGTGGAAGAAGTGGACGTCGCCGGTGACCGCTCCACACCTCGACTGATCCGTGCAACGAACCAGGGCGATGAGTTCACGCTCGTTGCAGAATGGGTGAATAATCACCTCTCACCTTACGTTGACACTCCGCTCGCTGCGCCCCAACTTGCCATCCTGGTACCCGATATCCGGAATTTCCAAGCCCCGCTGATTGAGGCACTTTCGCTGCACTGCAGCCCGGCAACGCTGATTCCTGGCGAGTCCGATTCTGATATGCGGACTCCATGGGATATCTCCAGTGGCGCGACCTTGGGCAGTCGCCCTCTGGTCCGTGCCGCTATGGACCTTCTGTCCATCACTCCTCAAGAGGCGGACTCCGAGGCCTTCAGTCGTGTTCTGCGCTCGCCGTGGATCGGCGGTGAAGCTTCTGAAGGCCGCGCGCGTGCATTGCTGGATATCTGGCTGCGCGACAACATGGGCCTTTCCATGGGGGGTGAGGACTTCCTCCGAGCAATCGGCGTATACAAAGGTGATGCAGTCCCTGACTTCAGGGAACGCTTCGCAGGCTATCTGGCTGGCCAGGTCAATGGAGAGACGAAGCGTTATCCGTCGGAATGGGCGGAGCAGTTCAACCTGGCGTTGGTAGGGATGGGCTGGCCGGGAAGCAAAGAACTGGACTCAGCCAACTTCCAGACATTGAAGGCCTGGGACGAGGCACTGACCCTGTTCCGCACCCTCGACACACAGCTTGGTCGTGTGGAATATCCACGGGCGTACATGTGGCTGCGGGAAATCATCGATACCCGTCAGTTCCAACCGCGTATCTCGCACGTGGCCCCGGTTTCGATCCTGGGGTATGAGGATGCAATCGGCTTGCACTTCGACGCAGTGTGGGTACTGGGGGCATCGAGCACTGTGTTGCCCGCCAGAGTGGAGCCTTCCCCCTTCCTGCCGCTGGAGCTCCAGGTGGCGGCTGGGATTCCAGGCGCCTCCAGTGAGGGCGCCTTGGCTCGAGCAGATAAGGTGGTCGCAGCACTCCTGAGCACGAGTGCTGATGTAACAGTTTCCTGCCCCGGTCATAACGACAAAGGCGCCTCGGTTTCCTGTAGCGAACTGTTTGGTTCCTGGCCAGCAGCAGCTCCTTCCCTCCACTCTCATGGGCTGTTTGTCGACCAACTGTTGGGTATCCTCGATCGCAGCCAGGTGGTCCCTGAAACGGTCGCCCCCGTATCCGCTGATGAGCTCGCCTGGATCAAAGGCGGGGTGAGAATCTTCAAGGACTATGCAGAAGCACCCTTCCTGTCATTCGCTCGAAATCGACTGCGCGCCGAAATGTTTCCGGAGCCAGTCATCGGTCTCGACCCACGCATTCAGGGAACCATGGTGCACCTGGTCCTCGAACTGTTCTGGACTGACGTTCGGACCTCGAAAGCGTTGAAGGCCATGAGTCACGGCCAACTGTTGGACAAGATCCGCGATACGGTTTCGAAAGCATCGGAGCAGTTGCTGAACAAACTGGTCTGGCGCTACGGAAAGCGTGTGATCGCGCTTGAGCGACTGCGCCTGGAATCGCTGATCAATGACTGGCTCTATCTGGAGTCGAAGCGCACACACGACTTCGAGGTCCTCGGATTCGAGGAGCCCCATGACATTTCAGTTGGATTGGTCAACATTACCGTCAAGGTCGACCGGCGCGACCGCATTTTCCTGACCGAGGATGAATCTGAGTTCAGGGACGTGGTGATTGACTACAAGTCTGGAGCTTCGATGAGGATGACCAGCCTGAACGCTGACACTCTTACGGAGCCGCAACTGCCCATCTACGCGACCAAGATTGACTTCCAACAGAATGGCGGAAAGCGCATCGACGGTATCGCGCTGGCACAGGTCAACAGCAAGAGCCTGGGGTTCCATACCCGATCCAATTTCACGGGTGAGCTGGCACCAAGGACCGGCAAGCATAGTGGTGTGGATACCGAGGGCGCTTGGGATGGCCAGTGCGAGGCGTGGACGAATGCGTTGGATGAAATGAGTCAGGGCTTCACCGACGGGGAGGCCTGGCTGCAGAATGGCGCACCGCTTCCCATGGGATACGAGTATCTCGGTATCCTCACCCGTTGATCCCGTCCCCTGGCCCATAGGGCCAGGGTAACCACTCTTGAGAACCAAATCGTGGAACAAACCTCACCACCAGAAATGCTCTGTCAGTTCGCGGAGAGGGCTCTTTCCTTTCTTCGCGACATTGGCCTTTCAGTGGAAGTCGTCCCTGGAGCTGCCGGGTTTATCGATCACGTCAGGATCAAGGATGGCGGCCTCCAGATAGATCCGCGCTGCCCTGCATCTGGGCTCCTACATGAGGCTGGGCACCTGGCTGTGGTCCCAAAACGTTACCGCCACTGGATGTCTGGGAACCTCTATGCAAGCTTCAACCGTATGCTCAAAGATCCTGAGTTTCTGGCACAGGAGCCGGACAGCCCTCTCTACCGTGCAGTGATCCAGGCAACTGACCCTGAGGTTACGGCCTGGGCTTGGGCGGCAGGGCGATTCCTGGAAATCCCGTCAGAGGTAATAATCCAGGACGACGAGTACGACGGTTCAGGTCGAAACATCAGGATTCTGTTACAGGCCAACTCCTACATAGGCATCAACGGCCTTTCCCATGGTGGCTTCTGTGTACGGCGTAAGACTCCGTATAGAGCGCTACCGCAGTATCCTGAGCTCGCTTTTTGGCTTCAGCCGTAAGGGGTGGTGGCACACAAAGCGGTCGTTAATCTGGCTCCATCAATCGAACGGAGCCACACTGATGACCGCTTTCCAATCCCTACCTGCGATCCAGCACCTTGAGCCGATCTTTGCAGCCATTGCAGCTGCTAATCCTCATGACGGCCAAGCCCGGGCGGACTCCATCGACCCCCGTCGCTCGCTGGCACTCCTCGCCCCCGCAGGTTCAGGAAAAACCACTCAGCTCCTCTTCCGCATGCTGGCCTGCCTCACGGTAGTAGAGCGCCCGGAAGAGATTCTGGCTATTACGTTCACTACGAAGGCTGCCGGCGAGATTCTGGAGCGCGTGACCAGTGCCCTGGCCCTGGCTGCCGCAGGAGTGGAACCGGTCCAAGCTCACGAGAAGCCGTTGTACCAGCTCGGCCGCCTGGTTCTCGAACGTGATCGGCTGCTGGGCTGGAACCTGATACTGAACCCGTCTCGCCTGCGCATCATGACGTTCGATGCCTTCTGCGCCTACCTGGCCGGCAAAACTCCGATCATGAGTGGACTGGGTGGCGGTAAAACCGTCGAGGACCCTGCGTTGATCTACCGCAGCGCGATTCTTGACACCCTTGGCAGCGTGAACTCGGATGACATCCCTGAAGAGCTCCGTGAAGCGCTGGAAGCAGTGCTCACTTTTGCCCGCAACCGTTTCGAACTGCTGGTGCCGATGTTCTCGGCGCTGCTCTCCAAGCGCGATCAGTGGGCCGGCGAGATCATGACCTTGGACATCCCAGGCATGGAGCTGGCGATCGCTGAAATGGTTGCCAAGCATGCGGCCGAGGCCATCTCGGTACTGGCCGGCTCTCCGTTGACTCAGGCGATGGACATACTGCAGCACGCTTCTGGGGTATACGATGGCTTCGCATGGGCAGCCCAGCGTCCCGCTTTGGCCATTAACCAGACCTCCCTGGACTATCTGCGAGGGTTTGCCGGGTTTGCTCTTACAAGCGAAAACACTCTTCGCAAGTCCGTCAACGTGAAGAATGGCTTCCCCGCAGGCGAACCGCTCACCAAGGACATGAACGCCCTGCTCAAGGGGCTGAAGGACGATCCAAAGGTGGAGCTCTACAGCGAAGCCTTGGTCACGCTCAAGACTCTCCCAGACCTGCAGTACCCCCAGGGCAGCGCCGCGATGTGTCAGCACTTCACAGTGATTCTGCGCTACCTGCTCGCGAACCTAACCCTCACCTTCGATGGCACCGCCACGATCGACTTCCAGGAAGTAGCTCAGCGCGCAATCCAGTCCTTGGGCTTCGGTGACGAAGTCGGCGACGCTCTGTTGGACGAGGACCGTATCAACCACCTGATGGTGGACGAGTTTCAGGATACTTCGCCCTCTCAGTTCGAGCTACTGCAGCGCCTGGTCGCACACTGGGAAGACGATGACTCGCGATCGGTATTTTTCTGTGGTGATGGTTTCCAATCCATCTACCTGTTCCGAGCAGCAACCGTGGAGCTGTTCATCAACATGGTGATGAGCAAGGTGTTCGGCCCGAAGTCTCTGGAGATTCACCGCCTCACTGTCAATTTCCGCTCTGCGCCGGGTGTGGTGGAGTGGAATAACCGAGCCTACGGAAAAGTGTTCGACAAGTCGGACTTTCCTTTCGTGCCGTCGATTCCGTTTCGAACCGTGGACGGGGGCGTGCATATTCGGCCCATCACCACTGGCCCCATTGGTGAAGCTCAGGAGGTGGTGAAGATCATCAAGGAGGCCTTGGCCAAGAACCCGGAGCAGACCATTGCTATCCTGGTACGTGGCCGGTCTCACCTGAAGCACATCCTGCCAGCCCTGAAGGAAGCGGGAATTCCTACGGCTGGCCAGAATATCGATCCGATCGCCGAATCTGCCCCTGTGTCTGAAGTAATCGCGTTGATCCGCGCCCTCTGGCACGCAGCTGATCGTACCTCGTGGTTGGCAATGCTCCGTTCGGCGTTCGTAGGCCTTTCGTGGGACGATTGCCGGATCATTGCTCAGGGCAGCAAGGTGATCCGTGGTGCCCTGAATGATGATCAGCTGATTGCCACTCTGAGCCCAGATGGCCAAGTGCGTGTTGAGCGCCTGAACAAGGTAATGGAGCGTATCGAACGCTCCGCGCGCGGCACTGAGTTGGTTTGGGCCGCGAAAGCCGCCTGGGTTGCCCTGGGCGGCCCTGCTACCGTTGATTCCGTCGAAATGGCTGATGTGGAGACCGTCTTCCGCGTGCTCGCTCAGCACACGAGCAACGGGGCCCTGCAGGACCCGCAAGCGTTCTTCCGTGCCCTGGATAACCTCTACGCATCACCCAAAGCAGGGGTTGTCCAGGTCATGACAATCCACAACGCCAAGGGCCTCGAATACGATAGCGTCATCCTGCCAGGCCTTAATCGAACCGGTGCAACCGACGACACACCGCTGTTCTACTGGCGCAACCTGGCCGGCACCTTTGCCCTGGCCCCGAATGTTGGTGACCAAGACGAATCCTCTCCAGAGAGCCGGCTTTTCAAGTTCATCGGTCGACAAGTCAAGAAGGACATCTTGGATGAGGTGTCGCGCCTGGCGTACGTGGGTACTACCCGCGCCAAATGCGATTGCTACCTGCTGGCGGCTGTCGACAAATTCGACGAGGACAAGCCGATCCGAGTAGCTTCCGGTTCGCTGCTGAGCTGCCTCTGGCCTGAGCTTGAGGAGGACTTCTACGAGGCTGAACCGGGTGTACCCATTACCGCTGACGTGTCAGTAGAGGTTCCCTCGAAGGCGCGACTGAGCGCATCGTTCACCGTCGAACTACCGCGCGGCATCTTCATCCCTGCGGCGAGTAACGATCAGATCCCGACCGAGAACGAACTGGCAGACGAGTTGAGGGAAGAGGAGGGTAATGACTACCGAGCGAAGACCATCGGGGTTGTTTATCACCGAGTCGTCGAGTTGATTTCCAAAGAAGGGATCGAGGCCTGGAGCATCGAGCGGTTGCAAACCAAGAAACAGGCGATCGCCGCACTTCTGCGTCGTGAAGGTTATCCCGCCGCTGAAGTCCCTGCTGGTGTTGCGCGAATCCACCACCTGGTGGAGCGGACTATCAGCAGCACCCATGGTCGGTGGATTCTCAAAAAGCGGGAGAGTGGTGGCCAAGAAGTCCAGGTCAGTTCCTACCGAAACTCGCGGTGGGTGCATCGATACCTGGACCGCCCCTTCGTTGATGATGGGGTGTACTGGATCATTGACTGGAAAACACCGGACTGCCCGGAAGGAATGCCTGTTGAGCAGTTCCTCAGCCGGGAAGTGAATCGGTATGCGCCCAAAATGCGGGAATACAAGCAGGCGGTCCAAGATGCCGGTGTCACCCTGCCAGTGAAGCTGGCGCTCTTCCTGCCGGCAGTAGACCGCCTGGTTGAGGTGGCCTGAGACCTGAGGTCAGAAGCGCTCCAGTTTGAATGGTAGCGAGAACCGGAATCTGGAAAGGAGAGGGCGCGAATTAAGCGCCTTCTTCTTTTTCATCGAGGCAAGAACCTCAGCTCGGAGTTGAATCAGGTTGGAGAACAACTGGGGGTGGTGCTCGATCTCCAGAACCTTGTCCTTGAAAGCGAGGACTCCAAGCACATTGTTGGAGGTGAATTCGGCCCGGGCGATACCGATGTAGAGCACGATCTGAAAATACTCCCTCGGCCGGACACGCCTGGCCCATCGCCGACTCTTGAACTCGCCGACGATGATCCTACCGCTACGCTTATGGCGGAAGATTGCGTCAGGCTCCCCACCGACACCACGCCAGCGAATTCTCTTCCTTGCATGCCCTTTCCCAAGATCGGAGCTGATTAACTCGTAAGCTGCCGGATCAAGACCGAAAGCCCGGAAAATATCGTCCTTGGATTTTCCCTTGACGGCGAAGTAGAGGAAAAATGCGGCTAACAGTACAGCAATGACTACGATCAGGTTCATTGAGGTAGAACCTCGAAGTAGATCAGAGCAGCGATGAGCAGGCCGGCACCTATGAGGAAGGCGAGTTTGCTCGGCGCCTTGCCGATAGTCTCATGAGCGCGATTACCGTAGCGGGTAGCTTTTGCGTTGTAGGCTTTACCGCCAGCCCTGATGTAATCGTCCGGTGACTCAGCGTATGCAGCGATTTTGCTTACCGCAATATTGGCTTCAGTCGGCATTGAGGCCCTCCTTGCCATGTGCAAAGAAGAAACGTTTGTAGCCGCTGAAGACAACCAGTCCCTTTTCCTGGAACAGGTGGAAGGCACGAGAAGCTGAGCGGCGTTCCACGCCCGCGAGGCGGCGGATTTCTTCCCTCGTGGCCTTCACCTCTACACCACCCGGCCGGTGCGCGACATCGGGGTGGGAAGCCAGATTCACGACTACACGCCAGATCTTGTCCTGGTCCTTCATTTGCACCGTCGAAGCCGCGGTTGCGTGCTTGGTCAGAAGGTTCAGCTCGGCCGCCATCAGCACGACCTCGCTGTTCTTCATGTCGTTCATGAAGGCGTTGAACTTGTCCTTCGATACTTTCAGGAGCGAAGCGCTGCCTCGGACCACATAGGTGAATTTCAGGTCGGTATGTCGGGAAGGAACGATGATGTCGCCGCGCCGCAGTGTGTCAATGAATAGCGGTTTCAAGTTCGGGTCCGGCGGGACGGTCGAAACAACCATCGTCCCGTTGAGGAGGATGTAGAAGTCACCGTGATTTGCGTCGATTTCAATGCCGGCTGGTTGGTCGACCACTCGGCCGTATTGGTGCGCCATCATTAACCAGCTAGCCCAGCTACCCGCGGTCAGCGAGGAACTCTTGAACCAGCTGGGTTCTGGCGTGGAGAGTACCGACACAGTCACTTGTCGCTTGGCTGTGCTGTTTGGCATTTGGCAGGGTCCTTCAGTTCGTATTGCGCTTGGTACGTCTCTATCCGCAGGTTCACCCCTGATGGAACGGGTAAGGCGATCAGAGACGCTACAGCGATGGACGTGGGGTTCATCACCAGAAGGACATTTCTGAGTCGCTTCGCTTCAGGAATGCGGAGCCCCTTCTGGCCCTTACTCACCATTTCTCGAAGGAAGACATAGCGCCGGCGCTCAGTTTTCAGCGCCAGGGGTCCCCTGACCTGTACGCCCTCAATGGAGAGGAGGGCATTCTTGATCAGAGTTGCAGCTTGTCGAACGGTCTGGATGTGCAAGCCGTCGATAACGACGTAGAAGCTGTCGGCGCGAAATTGGCTTCGCTTCGCTCGGGGCGAGGCCAGGTCCCAAGCAACATGGGTTTTTGCTTCCACAAGCATTCAACGAGCCCCTCGAGGCAGTCAGTTTCCCTAATAGTGGAAACTGACTGCCCCTATTTCAGGGTTTCGTGAAAATTATTGTTGGTAGGTCAGCGCCTTGCGCGCGTGGTAGACGGCTTTTTCAAAGGAGCGTTGGCTTCCACGGATGCGCAGCACATCCAGTACCCGCGGGTTCCGCCTGACCTGGATGCTTTTGGGCCCCGCCAGCATCCCCAACACCAGGTCATAGCTATCGAGTAGAGCTCGATCATCCAGTTCGAGCACAGTGGTGAGGGTTTTCTTGTGCCGGTCGAGCGCCGCTTCGATCGCAGCCTTTTTCCAGGACTCCAACAGCTTCACTGGTGATTCTCCATTGCTCTGAATTGCTTGCCGTACTTTATCCGGTACACCCGGGCCTGGTGCATGAAAACCACCCACAGTCCGCCGAAAAACCAGACCAGCGCAAAAGGCGTGGCGAAAGAGAGTAAGGCTGAGCTGATCACATTGTGGGCCTCTGTTGGGTATTCGTCGTCGACGACAACGCGGTACAGCTCGTGATTCTTGTACAGCGTAACCAGCACTTTCTGGTTGGCATCAACTCCTCGGAAAACCTCTACGTCACCTCGGTCAACCACACTCAGCCAGCCGGTCAGACTCGTTGTTGCATTGCCCACCGACTGCAGCACTTGGGTGATGGACTCAGTCGAAACGTGTTTGGCGATCGAGGTGACCGGAACCGCATCACCCACCCACTCGAAACAGGTGATGGGGAGATGATCGCACTGAAAGCGGAAACGGCCTTCGTAGGTAGCGGTGAGTTCCTTCTGGTAAGTCAACCGTTCGTTCAGCAAGTGCTGCTGGATGTAGTAGGGGAAGATGAAATGAATCCACCCCTGAAAGGTGACGAAAACGCAGATGAAAAAGGTGATGTGGATACGAAAGAAGGACTTGAATCCCCCTAATACAAACCTGACCAACAATGATCCGAACACGAGAGCCATCATGAACACGTCTCCGCGCTGGCGCTCGCTGGAAGAAATCTCATGCCCAAAGGCAGATCTGTTGCCACAGCTTGTTCCAAAGGTTGAACTCCTCTTGGCAGATCGCAAGCACGAAAATGATCAGCAGCCAAGTCAAGTCGACAGTCCTGCGGAAATGACAGTAGATCCCACACCACAACGCCGTGAAGAAGATGAAAACCCCAAAGTCTTCCAGCACCTGATTCAGCGTCAGATCACGCCAGCTCCCATCACTGGGAATCGAGTTCAGCGCCGAAACAAAAGCAAACACGACCAGGAATAGTGGGGCATGGAGCTGCCAAGGGATGATGTGAGAGCGGGTAGAGCAGGTCCTGGGCCAAGTGAGGAAAGAGGAAATCGCGGGCATAGCTTTTGGCTCGAAACGTTGGAAGCCATTGATACTATGGAGTACCTGTACAGCTACCAGCCAAATTGCCCTCGGGATTTTCGGTCGCTGATGCACCCAAGAAGTACGAAATGAGGACGTTTGAATGACGGCAGCCAATCGTCGTTATACGCGGTACGCGATTCCAGAGAACTCGCTGCAAAAGCAACAGATCAAGACCAAGGGGGTGCTCGGTTTCCTTGCGGGGTGGGGAGATTGCCGGGTGCGCGACATCTCCTACGCCGGCGCGCTGGTTCTGACGGACAAGAAAATCGGGATCGGTGATCAGGTGCTGTTGCGCCTGACCGAAAAGGATGGCGGGGTGATGGATTTCGAAGGCACCGTTGCCAACTGCTCTAAGGACCCGATCACCCACCAGTTCCGAGTTGGGGTAGCCCTAAGTGAGCCCGAGGCGGACCGTCGCGAAAAAGGTTTCCTGCTGCAGCTGCAGGATCGGTACCGACCAGTGGCCTAGAAGAATAAAATGCCCGACTCATGGAGTCGGGCATTTATAAGTCGGGGAAACGCGCGCACCACAGACGATGTTGAGGGGGGGGGTGTCTTAGGATAGGGACCTAATGCGTTTCCCCAAAAAGCAAAATTCAGTACCTCTGCCATGGCAGAAGGGACAAGGCGTGGCGTTAAGCGACACAATTGCCCCTGCGCCCACATTTTCACCGAAGCGGAAGCCTGTGAGAAGGCCAATAGCCTTCATTTCAGAATCAATTTAGCAGAAATTGAGGTTCTGTCTCAGACTGAGCATTCGAGATCAACAGATGGCATCGGACGCAACCGACTAAACACACCATTTCGTAGGCGATTCACTATGCCCGGGCATGACGTACGACCGTCGTGGCTTGAAAAAGTTCCATGAGCCGAGTTTCGCATGCGAAACTGAAAACGCCCTCAGGGAGGGCGTTAGGGGCTAAGCTCGGGCTGGACTGCCGAAGATTCGCTTGAGAAGCGGGGCCCGCTTCTCCTCTTCGGGAATCAGCGGGATAGCCCCATAGCGCGCCCCGGATGCAGCCGAGTAGTAGAGGAACTGCATTCTGTCCCCTTTGAGCCCTACGTAAGGCGCCGCCTGGACGATAGCCCGGTTCATCTCAGCATTCGCAGTCTGAGCCATTTGCAGATCGAACCCGAAGATCAGTCGGGTTTCGAAATGGTCCCACTGCGATGCCTTGAGGACCGGGGCCATGAGCACAACGTTGATGCCCTGGCTGCTTGCTAAACGCAGGCCTGCCTGGAAGCTCGCTGAATCCTCATCGATATTCAAGCCGTCCAGGATAATAGAGCGGCCGGCCGGTGAATTCTTCGTCAACGCTGCGACATGAGGCGCAATGATCGCTTCAAGCGAATACCGTTCTGCAGGAACGATCGAGACAGTGAGACAGGCATCCTTTGCACGAGAGCCGAGTATCAGCGAACTCAGGTCTTCAGATGCAGCGTGTCGCATCACCAGGTGGTTGCGGCTGTAGTGATTGATGTAGCTGTCACCGTCCACCCGATCTCGAACGATGATCACCTGCAGCCCATTCAGCTTGTTCAGGATCGCCTCTTGATCGATGTAGCGGCTGGCCAACTTGGCATCGGGTTGGGCTACCAAGGTATGCCCATGATATCCCCGACCCATGATCACCTGAGAGTTCGCCATGTAGCCGTAACGGTTCTTGAACTTCAGAAGAGTTTCGGGCTTGTCATCGTTTGGATCGATCGGATCGTTCTTCACATACGTCACCAGGGCGTCGAAGTTGCCAAAGTTGTACATGGTTGCCACCAAGTTCTTCGGCGGGATCTGCTGGTGAACGGGCTCAGGGCCAGGCAGGGTGAGGTTCAAGACCATGCGCATGAACTCGACCATTTGTTGAGGTCGTTCAAGCAGAAGAATCTCCGCGGGAGTGCGAATCGCCTGGAGCCCAGGGATTTCTGGACCGAAGGTGTCAGAGGTGCTGCTGTAACTCTCGCGTCCATAGGCCCGGGCAACTATGGCTTCAGCCTGGGACAACGACAGGCCGAAGGCCAGTTGGTCGACAAGGCGTTTGCACTGAATTTGGTACATGAATCAGGAGTCCAGAAGCATAGAGAGTGGTTGGTTGCGCTCGACAAAGCTGAGATAGGCTTCGTGCAGCTTCATATCGGAGTGGTCAGTAATCGCGCCTGCTAGCAGGCGGTATGCCCTGCGGAGATCAGGAACGATGTCAGCGGTACCGTTCTCCAGGAGCTTTACCAGCTCGAGGATCGCCGTCACGTATCCCGCAGTGGCAGCACGCTCGATGAGATTGAGACCGAGCATGGGGTCCGCATCGGGTCGTTTGCGAAGAAGGTTCTGCATGCCGAATGAGTAGAGGGCGACCTTCGAAGGGGGATTGGTCACACACGCCAATCTGAGCCAGTGATCGCTCTTGACCTGATCGACTTCCACGCCAATCCCCTGATTCAAGCACCGGGCAACCTGGAACATCGCATCGCTGCTTCCCTCCTCGGCAAGCTCCAGCAAGTCGCGGTACGCATTCCCTCGGCAGCGATCATCATTGGATGAGAGATCTCTGGTGAGGCTGGCAAGCCGCAGGAGGGTTTCTCGGCTCTTGGTGTCTACTGCACGGCTCAAATTCGTGTTCCCTATCATTCTTGCGCTGCTCGCTTGTTGCGCCCACGGCTACGTGATTCAAACGCCCCAAAAGCCCTGTGCTTCACGTCGTACTGGTGAACGTTCATTCCCGGTACGCGAGGCTCTGGTTCCAAAAGCGCTCGTATCGAGCGCTTCTTTTTTTCTTCCATTGGGCAGTAGTTCTTTAAAGGCTTTATGAGCGGCCGGGCACAGGAAACGTCATAAACGAACGGCACCGGCGCAGAGCAGATGTACGGCTCAATGTCACCATCGGTCACCCTTGCCCGTATATGGGGAGTACCTAGTCGATGAACCGCTACCTGCTCATCAAGAGGCAATTTCTCAAGCTGTTCAAGCGAAAGCAGCACGCTGCTTTCCACCGAGCCTTGAACTACATCGTCACGAGATGGCCGGTGGCCAAAGGTGGCATGAAGCTCGTCTTCACAGACCTTGATCAGGTCCCGCACCAACCATCGCTTCGTTATCGTGCCCGTATCCCAGTAGAAGCGAATCAGCTGGGGGTCATGCAGAATCGGGGTTACCCGCATAGCCTGCAGGCTGGATATGCCGTAGTGATCTTTCGCTTTCCAGATCCGCTTCCGCTCAGCAGGCTTGGCCTTCTCGATCAGGTCGAACAGATGCATTCGAAGCCTATTGGTTTCGCGGATTCGATCCAAAGCCAATGCGGGCAGACCTATGGCACCAGGAGAGCGAAGAGTTTCCTTGGCACTTTGCCCCTCACCCAGCCAAATGGTTGTCAGGGTTTCAATGGCAAGGGAAATTCCCGTCTCGCCATCTGGCGTGGAGATTTCGATCGCAGCATTCTTGTCAACCGTAGGAGACTTCCTGAGAGGCACCTGGAAAAGGGCGTCGATCCGGATATGTGCTTTCGATTTCTCCAGCAAGAAGGCCAGTTCCTTGAGTGACTTGTCCAGGGTTGGTATCAGCTCCCTGCATTCTTCTTCGATGGTCCGGGGGAAGCTCATTCGCATACACCGTTTAGTTTGATATCGACACTTTAACGGCCGAGAAAGGGAAATGAAGGCATCGTGGCTATCTCCGTAGTGTCAAAGCTTGCGGGAACCAGGTGGGAAATGGAGGACCAAGCGTTATTTTGAGGGGAATGAAGAAATCCATCATCCAGCAGGCACTAGAGCTAGGGAAGGTCTGAAGTAACCCTGTATTTCCGGTCGACTTCAGCCCTTGCTGCTTTTGAAAGCGGGCCGTCGATCAAAATCGACCAGGTAACCCGCTCAGTTCTCCGTTTTTGGCCGCCGCGAGC
>NZ_JBIGLU010000026.1:0-65349 GCF_043658375.1 Pseudomonas sp. PsB
GCGGCCCCAGGATTGATGCGCAACAGTTGAAATTGCTGGGGCTGCTTTGCAGCCCTTTCGCGACACAAGGCCGCTCCTACAGGGAACGCGCCAGTATTTAGAATGGGCTAGAAACCCACTGTCGCCGACAGCAGGTAGGTACGCGGCGTGGAGAGCGTCAGCCCCGGCTCGCTGTCATCCGAGGCCCCGGCCGAACTCCAGTAGCGGTCGTCCAGCACGTTCTCGACACTGGCACGCAAGGTCACCTGAGTGGCATCCACCTTGAACGCATAACGCGCGCCCACGTCATAACGCTCCCAACCGTCGATCTGCTTGCTGTTGTTCTGGTCCAGATACTGCGAGCTCGAGTGGATGCCCCGCGCCGTCAGGGTCAGGCCGTTCACCCCAGGCACGTCCCATTCGGCGCCAAGGTTGACGTTGTACTCGGGCGTGGCCGGCGCGCGGTTGCCATCGTAGGCGCCACCGATGGTGTCGGTCAGTTCGCTGTCGATGTACATCACCCCGCCCAGCACGCGCACGCCTTGCACGGGCTCGCCGAACACGCTCAGTTCGATACCGCGGTTGTCGCGCTTGCCATTGGGGCCGAACACCCGCGACGTGGGGTTGGTTTCGTAGGCGGGCTGGCGGATGCGGAAGGCACTGGCGGTAAAGGCGACCTGGCCCAGGTCGTACTTGGCCCCCACCTCGACCTGGCGGCTGGTGAACGGCGGAAAGATCTGGTCTTCGTTGACCGATGTCGACGGCGCGATCTTGCCCTGGCTCAGGCCCTCCATGTAGTTGGCATACAACGACAGCTGGTCGGTAACCTTGAGCAGCACACCGCCCGAGGGCGATACCTTCTCTTCATCGTAGGCGGTATCCCCCTTGATACCGTCGCTCCAGTCATCCACCTGCACCCGCTGCCAGCGCGCGCCCAGGGTCAGCAGCAGGCGGTCGTCGAAAAAGCCCAGGGTGTCGGCCAGGGCCACGCCGGAAAAGCGGTTTTCCGTGTACACCTCAGGGTCGATGCGGGTTGGCGTGCCCGGTGTCGGCGTGGCCACCGGGTGGTAGAGGTTACTGGGCGCCGAGGCGTAGCGGGCGCCACCGTTGGTGAAGTCCATGTAAAAGTAGGTGGCGGCCAGGTTCAGTTCGTGGCTGACCGGCCCGGTATGGAACCAGTTGCGCACGCCGGCCATGGCGGTACGCACGGTTTCATCCCGGGTGAAGTCGCGCGGCTGCACGGTGAAGTCGCCGGCATCGTTGCTGATGGACACGTTGTGGCGCAGGAAGTCATGGTTGCTCTTGCGCGCACCGACCGCGCCATAGGCCAGCAGCGACTCGCTGATATCGTACTCGGCATGCAGCGCACCGAAGGTGTCGTTGGTGCGCGCCTTGCTCCAGGCCTGGGCGTAATTGTGGCGTACGTCGTTGGCATCCGGCACCTTGGCGTTGGCACCGATCAGCACCCGCTCCTGCGGTGCATCGGTGTCGCGCTCGGTATGGCCGAGGTCTGCCGAAAGCCGCAGGCGCTCGCCACGAAAGTCCAGGCCCAGCACCGCCATTTCGCGCTCGACACGCTGGTGGTCCCATTCGGTATCGCCTGCCTGTTTCACGCCATTGAAACGCACGCCGAACTGCTGGCCTTCGCCAAAGCGCCGGCCAATGTCCACCGCACCGCCTGCCTGGCCCGCCGAAGCATAACTGCCGGTAAACTCGGTGAGCGGCTGGTCGCCGGCCCGCTTGGGCTGCACATTGATGCCGCCGCCGACACTGCCTCGCGGCGAAATGCCGTTGATCAGCTGGCTGGGGCCTTTGATGATGTCGACCCGGTCGGCCATTTCCATGTCGATCGAGTAGGTCGGCAGGATGCCGTACAGGCCGTTGTAGGCCACATCGCTGTTGAACAGGCTGAAGCCGCGAATGGTGAACTGCTCGAAGCGCCCACCCGCCGGGTTGGTGGCGCGCACCGATGGGTCGCTGGCGATCAGTTCGCCCAAGGTCCGCGCCTGCTGATTCTTCACCAGTTCGCTGGTGTAACTGGTGATGCTGAACGGGGTTTCCATGAAATCGCGCGTGCCGAGCAAGCCCTGTGAACCCTGACGGGCCACCTGGCCACCGGCATAGGGCTGCGTTTCGTTGCCTGCGGCCAGGCCACCGACGATGCTGGTCGGGGCGATTTCCAGCGCACCACTCGCCTGGGGGGCCGGCATCAACGTGAAAGCACCCTCGCCCACCGGCAGCAACTGCAGGCCACTGCCGCGCAGCAGCTGGGTGAAGCCTTCGTCGACACTGAAGCTGCCGGACAAGCCATTGCTCTGCCGGCCGTTGACCAGCGCCGGGTCCAGCGACAGGCTGACCCCGGCCTGGTCGGCAAACTGGGTAAGTGCCGCACCCAGGCTTGCGGCCGGCACCTGATAGCTGCGCCGGGCAGGTTCATCGGCCCAGGCCGGTGCACACAACAACAGGCTCATGGCGAACAACGGATGTGCCGCACGCGCCAGTGGGCGCAGGCGGCAGGACATGACAACAGGCATTGAACAAGGCTCCCCTTTATTTGCTCCTACCGGTAATGACCGGTGAGTGAAAAAAAGGGGACAGCCTCATGCGCGATTTTCTTGCGCGGCCAGGCTCACCCAGTAACGCGTGCGCGTGTGCACCTGCAACGGCAGGCTGGCGGCGAGCAAGGCCAGCACCCGGTCGGTGTCGTCGAGGCGGAAGGTACCGGTCACGCGCAGGGCCTCCAGTTCGGGCGCCCAGCGCAGCACGCCGGGGCGGTACCTGCGCAGCTCGTGCAGCAGCTCGCCCAAGGGGCGGTCCTCCAGGCGCAGCACGCCTTCGCGCCAGCCCAGCGGCCAGGCGTCCAGGCCGGTGACAGGGCCAACTCCGGCCACTTGCAGGCTGGCTTGCTGCCCGGCCTGCAGCAGCAGTGCCGGGCCTTGCCTCGGCTGCAGGTTGGCCGTGCCCTTGAGCACCGATACCCGGCAAGCCTGATCGACCAGGCGCAGGCACACCTCGCCGGCATCCAGCGCGACCTGGCCATAGGGCACCTGCAACGTCAGGCTCAGGTTGCCGGGCAACCTGACTGCCACTTCGCCACGCAGCAATGTCAGGCGACGCGCGCCCAGGTCGATATCCACCGCACTGTCGGTGTTCAACTGCACGAATGTGCCATCGCTCAGCAGCACCTGCCGGCGCTCCCCGACCGCGGTGTGCATGTCGGCGGTCCAGGCCTCCAGCGGCAGCTCGCGGCTTGCCAGCCAGGCCGCCGGCAACAATGCCGCCACGCCCAGGGCCTGCTTGAGCAGCGCCCGGCGGCCGCTATCCGGGCGGTCCAGGGTGGCCATGGCCAATGCGCCGGGTAGCGCGGAAAAGCGCTGGCGCAACAGCAGTGCCTTTTGCCAGGCGTGTTCGTGCAAGGTGCTGCTGGTGCGCCATTGTTCCAGGCGCTGCAGGTCACCCTCGCTGGCAGTGCCAGAGTCCACCAGCGCCAGCCAGCGCGCGGCGGCCTGCAGTGCCTCGCGGGTTTCGGGGGAATGGCTGGTCATTACAGTTCGGCCAGCAGGCAATGCTCGTAGGCCTGCGCCATGTAGCGTTTGACCGAGCGCTCGCAAACGCCCAGGCGCTTGCCGATCTCGGCATAGCCCAGGCCCTCCAGCTGGCTCCAGAGAAAGGCCTTGCGTACCGGCGCCTTGAGGCCGTCGAGCAACTCGTCGAGGGCTTGCAGGGTTTCCAGCAGCAGCCAACGCTGCTCTGGCGAGGGCACATGCTGCTCGGGCAACTGCGCCAGTGCATCGAGGTAGGCTTGTTCCAGGCTGCGCCGTTGGTGGAAGTTGCTCAGCAGGCGCTTGCCCACGGTCAGCAGGTAGGCACGCGGTTCGCGAATGTCTGCCAGCGGCTGGGCGCTGGTTAGGATACGCAGGAAGGTATCCTGGCTGAGGTCGGCGGCATCCCAGGCATTGCCCATGCGCCGCCGCAGCCAGGTTTCCAGCCAGCCACGATGTTCCCGGTACAGGGCAGGCAGGCTATGCTCCGGTGGCGGCGCGGCGTCGATCATGGGGAAGGCCCTGCGGTGGCGTAAATAAGATTAATTCTAATTTACACCATGCCGCAGAACCAAGCGGTTTGTTACCTGTCAGGCAATCGCCGCATCCACCAGCACCTGCGCTTCCTGCACCAGGCGCTGCAGGTGCGCCTCGTCGATGAAGCTTTCGGCGTAGATCTTGTAGATGTCCTCGGTGCCCGAAGGGCGCGCGGCGAACCAGCCATTGGCAGTCATCACCTTCAGCCCGCCAATCGCCTGGCCGTTGCCCGGTGCATGGCTGAGGATCTGCACGATCGGCTCACCCGCCAATTCGGTCGACTTCACCTGCTCCGGCGCCAGCTTGCTCAACAAAGCCTTTTGCCGGGCATCGGCCTTGGCTTCGACACGGGTGGCGAACGGCTTGCCCAGCGCCTCGGTCAGGTCGGCGTAGGCCTGGCTCGGGTTGCGCCCGGTGCGGGCAGTCATCTCGGCAGCCAGCAAGGCCGGGATCAGCCCGTCCTTGTCGGTGGCCCAGACCGAGCCATCGCGGCGCAGGAACGAAGCCCCCGCGCTTTCCTCGCCACCAAAGCCCAACGTGCCGTCGAACAGGCCCTGGGCGAAGAACTTGAAGCCCACCGGCACTTCGTACAGCTCACGGCCCAGGCGCTGGGTGACGCGGTCGATCAGGCCGCTGGAGACCACGGTCTTGCCGACGGCGGCATCGCTGCGCCATTGCGGGCGGTGGCGGTACAGGTAGTCGATGGCCACGGCCAGGTAGTTGTTCGGCTGCAGCAGGCCATCGGGGGTGACGATGCCATGGCGGTCGTGGTCCGGGTCGCAGGCGAAGGCCACGTCGAAGCGTTCGCGCAGGCCGATCAGGCCCTGCATGGCATAGGGCGAGGACGGGTCCATGCGGATCTGGCCGTCCCAGTCGACGGTCATGAAGCGGAAGGTCGGGTCGACCTCGGTGTTCACCACTTCCAGGTCCAGCTGGTAATGCTCGGCAATCGCCGACCAGTAGCGCACCCCTGCCCCGCCCAGCGGGTCGACGCCCAGGCGCAGCTTGGCGCCGCGGATGACGTCGAAGTCGATGACGTTTTCCAGGTCGGCCACGTAGTTGCTCACGTAGTCGTGGCGCTGGGTGGTGGATGCTTGCAGCGCCCGGGCATGGTCCATGCGCTTGACGCCCGCCAGGTCAGCGGCCAGCAGTTCGTTGGCCTTGGCCTCGATCCACTTGGTCACGTCGCTGTCGGCCGGGCCGCCATTGGGCGGGTTGTACTTGAAGCCACCACTCTGCGGCGGGTTGTGCGATGGGGTGATGACGATGCCGTCGGCCAGGCCCTGCTCGCGGCCACGGTTATGGCAGAGGATGGCATGGGAAACAGCCGGCGTCGGCGTGTATTCGTCGTCCTTGGACAGCATTACCTGCACGCCATTGGCTGCCAGCACTTCCAGGGCGCTGGCAGTAGCCGGTGCCGACAGTGCGTGGGTGTCGGCGCCGATGAACAGTGGGCCATCGATGCCCTTCTCCTGGCGATACAGGCAGATGGCCTGGGTAATGGCCAGGACGTGGTACTCGTTGAAACTCAATTCAAGCGAAGTGCCACGGTGCCCCGAGGTGCCGAAGGCCACCCGCTGGGCCGCCACGGCAGCGTCGGGGCGGCCGGTGTAGTAGGCGGTGAGCAGTCGGGGAATATCGACCAGCACGCTGGCCGGAGCCGGCTTGCCTGCCAAAGGACTGAGCGTCATGCAGAAACCTCGAGTTCAACGGATGTTGGTGTTGGAGCGTGCAGTTTACTGAGAGTTGCTTTGCCGCGCGATGGGCGGCAGCAAAGAAACATCAGGCCACGTAGCCCGCTTTTTGTAGGAGCGGCCTTGTGTCGCGATAGGGGTGCGAAGCGCCCCCAGGATCTTCGCGCCTCCAGGAATTGTCGGGGCCGCTTTGCGGCCCTTTCGCGACACAAGGCCGCTCCTACATGGACCGCGCATGCCGCTCATCTGCCTCATGACGGTCTAGAGTAGAAGCCATGCACCCCGCAAAAGAGGCCCCATGGCTTTCCACCGCCTGACCCACACCCACCCACGCCTGAGCATCGCCACCGTGGTCGGCCTGCTCGGCGCCTGGCTGATCCCTGCCGGCGACAGCGTTCAGCACATCCTCGCCGGCTGGAACCTTGGCGTGTGGCTTTACCTGCTGCTGGTGCTCTACCTGAGCTTGAGCGCCAATGCGGAAAAGGTGCGCAAGATCGCCCGTGTCGAAGACGAAAACGCCGGCCTGGTCCTGCTTACCGTGTGCATCGCCGCCATCGCCAGCCTCGCCGCCGTCACCTTGCAACTGGTGTCCAGCCGTGGCCTGCAAGGCACGGCGCTGGCCCTGCACTACCTCTATACCGGCCTGACCGTGGCTGGCTCCTGGCTGCTGATCGGCTGCATTTTCAGCCTGCACTACGCGCGGCTGTTCTATACCGGACAAAATCACGAACCGCCGCTGCGCTTCACCGATGGCGAACGCAACCCCGATTACTGGGACTTTCACTACTTCTCGTTCACCATCAGCATGGCCGTGCAAACCTCCGATGTGGGCGTCGCTGGGCGGGGCCTACGGCGGGTAGTGCTGGCACATTCACTAGTGGGGTTCGTATTCAACACGGCGATCCTGGGATTCACCATCAACATCGCTGCGGGGTTGCTCGGCTGATTGCACCGCTCGTCCGAAAACATCGTGCGGAGATGTCGATCAAAGTGGCAGAACCTGGCGGGTTATCTGCCCTCAACGTGCCGGGAAAACGTTTGCCTTGCGGGCCTGCGCCAGATGCCCTGCATGACAAGGATGTGACCGCTGTCATGCATTAGCACATTTGTCGTATTTGCAGCCGAGAATACTCCGTAGCAGGTGCTATGGTTACTTTCCCGGCGGCCGCATCGATGTGGCCACCCGCTCACCACGTCCAGGTACGGACAAGGAGGCTGGCATGAACAAGATGACGTTCCCCAACGCCTGCCAGGTGATGCGCTGGCATTTCCACCCGCTGGGCTTCGAAGCCAGCATGGATGCGCCGCGCAGCATGGTCGCGCGGCTGTTCGACCGCGCCACCGGCGAAACCCTGCTGGCGATTGCCGGCATTCCCTGCTCGGCGATCATGGCCGCCGCCGATGTAGAGCGCATCATCGAGGCCGTCGAGGCGGAGATGGATACCTTCATGCCCGCCTTCGCCTTGCGCGACGCGGTCTAACCCACTGCGGTACTTTCCTGGCGCATGGCCTGCAACTTGCCCATGAACTGCTCGGCCGGCACCGGCTGGCCCAGCAGGTAGCCTTGCAGCGAATCGCAGCCCAGGCGGGTCAGGAAGTCCTGCTGCCTGTCAGTCTCCACCCCTTCAGCGACGATGCGCAGGCCCAGCGCCTGGCCCAGCGCCACGATTGCCGAAACGATCGCCGCATCGTCGCTGTCCTGCTCCAGGTCGCGCACGAAACCGCGGTCGATCTTCAGCTCGTTGGCCGGCAGGCGCTTGAGGTACATCAGGCTGGAATAGCCGGTGCCAAAGTCATCGATGGACAGG
Source organism: Pseudomonas sp. PsB (assembly GCF_043658375.1). Classification (NCBI taxonomy): domain Bacteria; kingdom Pseudomonadati; phylum Pseudomonadota; class Gammaproteobacteria; order Pseudomonadales; family Pseudomonadaceae; genus Pseudomonas; species Pseudomonas sp. PsB. Next base: position 7,561 of record NZ_JBIGLU010000026.1, read on the forward strand.
TCCACACCCATGTCGGACAGCCGCTGCAGCACCGTCAGGCTGGCATCGGCGTCGTGCATGGCGGTGGTTTCGGTAATTTCCAGGGTCAGGCAGTTGGCCGGCAGGCTGTTCTGTTGCAGGGCCCGGGCCACGCTCTCGACCAGCCCGGCATGGCAGAACTGGATGGCAGACAGGTTCACCGCCATGCGCCAGCCGTGGTGCCCCTGGTCCAGCCACTGGCGCATCTGCCGGCAGGCCTCGATGAGCACCCATTCGCCAATGGGAATGATCAGGCCGGTCTTTTCCGCCAGGCCGATGAAACGGTCGGGCAGCAACAGGCCCTGCTGCGGGTGCTCCCAGCGCAGCAAGGCCTCGGCACCGATCGGCTGGCAATTCTGGGCGTCGAACTTGGGCTGGTAGTGCAGGCGGAACTGACGCTGCTCCAGGGCCTGGCGCAGGTCCTGCAGTAGCTGCAATTGCTGGCGGGCGTTGCTGTTCATCGACACGTCGAAGAAGCTATAGCCATTCTTGCCGGCGCTCTTGGCGTGGTACATGGCGGCGTCGGCATTGCGCAACAGCTCGTGCTGGTCCTGGCCATTGCCCGGGTACAGGACGATGCCCAGGCTCGCCGTCAGCTGCAGGTCATGCTCGGCCACGCGGAACGGCCGAGATACCAGGTTGACCTGCTTGACCGCCACATCCATGGCATCGTTCGGCTCGCGCAGCTGCACCAGCAGCACGAATTCGTCACCGCCGATGCGCGCCAGCGTGTCCTGGCTGTGCAGGTGCCCGCGCAGGCGGGTCGCCACCGCCTTGAGCAGCAAGTCGCCGACGTGGTGGCCGAAGGCATCGTTGACGGGCTTGAAGCCGTCCAGGTCGATGAACATCAGGGCAAAGCAGCCGCCCTGCTCCGCTACCTTGGCGATGGCCTGCTCGATGCGGTCGGCCAGCAGAGTACGGTTGGGCAGGTCGGTGAGGGTGTCGTGCAGGGCCAGCTGGGTCAGCTCCTGGTTGGCCAGGGTCAGCGAACGGGCCAGCTCGGCGGTGCGTGCCTCCAGGCGGGCATCCAGCACCGAGGTGAGCAAGGCCACCGCCAGTACCGCCAGGGTGGTGATCAGCACCAGGTAGACCAGGCCGTCGCCTTGCAGGCCTCCCCCGGCCAGCGCACCGCAGAAGCTGCCTTCGGGGAAATTCGCCGCGGCCATGCCGGTGTAGTGCATGCCGACGATGGCAAAGCCCATCACTACTGCCGCCAGGCCGCGAATCTGCCGCACATAAGGGGTGTGCGCGCGCAGACGGAAGGCGATCCACAAGGCCGCTGCCGAGGCGCCCACGGCAATCAGCAGCGAGGCCCCGAACAGCGTCGGGTCATAGTCGATGCCCGGCAACATGCGCAGCGCGGCCATGCCGGTGTAGTGCATGCAGGCGATGCCGGCGCCCATGATCAGCGCACCAAACGCCAGCTGCTGCCACGGCAGGCTCGGCTGGCTGACCAGCCACAAGGCAAAGCCCGAGGACAACACGGCAATCAGCAGGGAGAACGCGGTCAGGGCAAGGTCGTAGCCCAGGTCGATGGGCAGGCTGAAGGCGAGCATGCCGATGAAGTGCATCGACCACACGCCGATGCCCATGGCCAGCGCGCCACCCCCCATCCACAGGCAGGCAGCCCGGCCTTTGGCCGTGGCGATGCGGCCGGTCAGGTCAAGGGCGGTATAGGACGCCAGGATCGCCACGCACAGCGAAATCAACACCAGCGAAGAGGAGTAGCTACCGGTCAGCATTGGGAGTTCCAGCGACGGGACGGGAGGCCCGGAAAAAGCTGACGATTGTACTCAAGCTTAGGCGAAACGCACGGGGTTTTTGCGAATGGGAATGGATCCAAAGACTGCGAGAGCCTGGACGGATGCGCGGTAGCTGTAGGAGCGGCCTTGTGTCGCGATCGGGCTGCGAAGCGGCCCCAGCGATCTGTGCTTGTACACAGAGTTCTGGGGCCGCTCTGCGGCCCGGTCGCGACACAAGGCCGCTCCTACAGGGGGACGCGTCTACGGGTCGGTTCAATCCTGCTCGGCGAAGGCTTGCCCGGCATCCCAGCCACCACCCAGCGCGGCAACCAGCTGCACGCTTGCCACCAGGCGCCCCTGCAGCAGGTTCAACACACTGCGCTCGTTGCTCAGCGCCGTGGTCTGCACGTTGACCACATCCAGGTAGCCGATCAGCCCGGCGCGGTACTGGTTCTCGGTCAGGCGCAGCGACTCGCGAGCGGCATCCAGTGCCTCCTGGCGCACCACCGCCTCATCGCCATACACCTTCAACTGCACCAGCAGGTTTTCCACTTCCTTGAAGCCGTCGAGCACGGTCTGGCGGTACTGCGCCACGGTCTGGTCATATACCGCCACCGTGCGGTCCACCTCGGCACTGCGCTTGCCGGCGTCGAACAAGGTCAGCGCCAGCTGCGGGCCCACCGACCAGTAGCGGTTGGGCAGTTCGATCCAGTTGCTGAAGCTGCTGCTGGAGTAACCGCCACTCATGCTCAGGCTCAGGTCCGGGAAATACGCCGCCCGCGACACGCCGATGTTGGCGTTGGCAGCCATCACGTTGCGCTCGGCCGCAGCGATGTCCGGGCGTCGCTCCAGCAACTGCGAAGGCAAGGCCACCGGAATTTGCGGCAGCGCCGGAATGGCCTTGCTGTCGGCCAGGGCGAAGTCCGCCGGGGCCTTGCCCAGCAACACGGCAATGGCGTTCTCGAACTGCGCGCGCTGCCAGATCAGGTCGATCAGGTCGGCCTGGGTGCTCTTTAGCTGGGTACGCGCCTGGGCCACCGCATCCGGGCCGGCGACGCCGGCGCGGTACTGGTTTTCGTTCATTCGCAGGGAACGCTCATAAGCTGCCACGGTGGCTTCCAACAGGCGCTTCTGCTCGTCGATCACCCGCAACTGCAGGTAGTTCTGCACCAGTTCCGACTGCTGGCTGAGGCGGATCGAGGCCAGGTCGGCCAGGCTGGCTTCGGCACTGGCTTCGTTGGCATTGAGGGTTTCGCGCAGCTTGCCCCACAGGTCGATTTCCCAGCTGACGCCGAGCTGGGCGTTGTAGGTGTTGCGAATGCCGCTGCTGTTGTTGGACAGGCTCGAACTGGAGCTGCCGGTGCCCTGGGCCGAGCGGTTCTTGCTGACGCTCAGGTCCAGGCTGGGGAACAGTGCCGCTCGGCTGCTGCGCACCAGCGCCTGGGCCTGGCGGTACTGGGCCTCCGATTGCGCCACGGTCTGGTTGCTGCGGTTGAGCTCTTCGACCAGCGCATTGAGCCCGGCATCGCCGTAGATTTCCCACCAGGCGCCGCGGGCAATGGCATCGGACGGCGTGGCCTGGGTCCAGCCTTCGGCATGCTTGAACTGCGCCGTGCTGCTCAGCTCCGGGCGGTGGTAGTCCGGGCTCAGGGTGCAGGCGCTGAGCAAGGCGACGCACAACCCGGCGCCGAGCAGGCGCGAGCCACGCCCACGGGTCAGCGTCTGCAGGGCGCGGTGAAGTGGGGTCTGGGCAAAAGTCATAGCGGGGTTTCCAGGGCGGCGTCGGTGCGCACGCCACGCCAACGGTTGAAACGGTGACGCAGGCGGTCCAGGTACAGGTAGACCACCGGTGTCGTGTAAAGGGTGAGGATCTGGCTGAACACCAGGCCGCCAATGATGGTCAGGCCCAGTGGCTGGCGCATTTCCGCGCCTTCGGCGCGGCTCAGCAGCAGCGGCAAGGCACCGAGGATGGCCGCCAGGGTAGTCATCAGGATCGGCCGCAGACGCAGCAGGCAGGCCCGGCGGATCGACTCTTCCGGTGTCAGGCCCTGGTGGCGCTCCAGCTGCAAGGCCAGGTCGATCATCAGGATGGCGTTCTTCTTCACCACGCCGATCAGCAGGAACAGCCCCAGCAGCGAGATCAGGCTGAACTCGCCGCCGGTGACGTACAGCGCCAGCAAGGCACCGACGCCGGCCGAGGGCAGTGTCGAGAGGATGGTCAGCGGGTGAATGTAGCTTTCGTAGAGGATGCCCAGCACCAGGTAGACCAGCACCAGCGCGCCAAGGATCATCAGCGGCTGGCCTTCCTGGGTCTTGGCGAAGGCATCGGCGGTACCACCAAGCTTGGCGATCACTTCCTCGGGCAAGCCCAGCTTGGCCACCGCACGCTCCAGCGCCGCCATGGCCTGGTCGGGGCTGTAGCCTTCGGCGACGTCGAAGGCGATGCTTTCGGCGGCGAACTGGCCTTCGTGGCTGACCCGGTCGTTGGCCAGGCTGTTCTCGTAGTGGGCGATGGTCGACAGCGGTACGCGGGCACCGTCGGCGGTAATCACCTGTACCTGCTCGAGGGTGCTCGGGTCCCAGGCGTACTTCGGGTTGATCTCCAGCACTACCTGGTACTGGTTGAGGCTGTCGTAGATGGTGGAGATCTGGCGCTGGCTGTAGGCGTTGTTCAGCACCGTGGTGACCATGTCCATGTCGATGCCCAGGCGCTTGGCCTGGTCGCGGTCGACCACCAGGGTCACCTGCTGGGTGCCGGCACCGTCGCGGGCGTCGATGGCCGTCAGTTGCGGCAGTGCACGCAGCGCCGCCACCACTTTCGGGAACCATTCGCGCAACGCCGTCAGGTCACCGCTCTGCAGGGAATACAGGTACTGCGAGGAGGTCTGGTCGCGGCCCCCGCCGCCCAGTTGCAGGTCCTGGTCGGCCATCAGGAACAGGCGCCCGCCAGGTACCTTGGGCATTTCCTTGCGCAGGCGCTCGATCACCTTCTGCGCGTCGATCTTGCGCTCGTTGATCGGTTTCAGGCGCACCAGCACCATGGCGTTGTTGGTGCCACTGTTGCCGCCGATGAAGCCGGCAACGCTCTGCACCGCCGGGTCGGCCAGCAAGGCGCGGCGGTAGATTTCCATTTTCGGCTGCATCACGCTGAACGACAGGCCGTCGTCGCCACGGATGAAGCCCATCAGCTGGCCGGTGTCCTGCTGCGGCATCAGCGTCTTGGGCACCACCACGTACAGGGCGATGTTGATGCCGATGGTGGCCAGCAGGCTGATCAGCGTCAGGCGCTTGTGGCGCAAGGCCCAGCCCAGGCTGCGGTCATAGGCATCGACCATGCGCTGGTGCAACTGTTCGCTCCAGCGCTGCAGGCGGTTCGGCTCGGCCTGGTGCGGCTTGAGCCAGCGGGCGCACAGCATCGGCGTCAGGGTCAGCGACACCACCAGCGACACGATGATCGCCGCCGCCAGGGTGATGGAGAACTCCTGGAACAGGTTGCGCACGATGCCGCCCATGAACAGGATGGAGACGAACACCGCCACCAGCGACACGTTCATCGACAGCAAGGTGAAACCCACTTCCTTGGCACCCAGGAAGGCCGCCTTCATCGGCGGCTGGCCGTCCTCGATGTGCCGAGAGATGTTCTCCAGCACCACGATGGCGTCGTCCACCACCAGGCCGGTGGCAAGAATAAGCGCCATCAGCGACAGGTTGTTGAGCGAGAACCCGCACAGGTACATGACCGCGAAGGTGCCCACCAGCGACACCGGCACCGCCAGGCTGGGGATCAGCGAGGCGCGCAGGCTGCCGAGGAACAGGTAGACCACCAGGATCACCAGCACCACGGCGATCAGCAGGGTGTGCTCGGCTTCCTTGAGGGTTGCCTTGATCACTGGCGAGCGGTCCATGGCCACGTTCAGTTGCACGCTGGCCGGCAGCAGCGACTGCAGGGCCGGCAGCTGCGCCTTGATCTGGTCGACCGTTTCGATGATGTTGGCGCCGGTCTGGCGGTTGACCACCAGCAGCACCGCGCTCTGGTCATTGAAGAAGCCGCTGTTGTAGCGGTTCTCGACGCCGTCGGTGATGGTCGCCACGTCGGACAGGCGCAGGATGGTGCCGTTCTGCTGGCGGATCACCACGGGCTCGTAGTCCTTGGCGCTTTCCAGCTGGTCGTTGGCACGCACCTGCCAGTTGCGCTCGGCGTCCTCGACAAAGCCCATCGGCCGGCGCTGGTTGGCGTTGGACACCGCAGTGCGCACTTCATCCAGCGACAGGCCGTACTGGTTGAGCAATTGCGGCTCGACGGCAATGCGCACCGCCGGCAACGAACTGCCGCCGATCTGCACCTCCCCTACCCCGGGCACTTGGGCCAGGCTCTGCGACAGGATGGTGTCGGCCAGGTCGTACAGCTGGCCCTTCTGCAGCACGTCCGAAGTCAGCGACAGCACCATGATCGGTGCCTGCGACGGGTTGATCTTCTTGTAGGTGGGCATGCTGCGCATACCGCTGGGCAGCAGGTTGCGGGTGGCGTTGATCGCCGCCTGCACCTCGCGCGCCGCACCGTCGATGTCGCGGCCCATCTCGAAGCCGATGATCACCCGTGTGGAGCCCTGGTTGGAGCTGCTGGTCAGGGTGGTCACGCCGGCAATGCTGCCCAGCTTGCGCTCCAGCGGCGTGGCCACGGTGGAGGCCATCACCTCCGGGCTGGCGCCGGACAGGTTGGCCGACACCACGATCACCGGGAAGTCCATCTGTGGCAGCGGCGCCACCGGCAGCAGGCCGAAGCTGACCCCGCCCAAAAGCATGATCGCCAGGCTCAACAGCATGGTCGCCACCGGGCGACGGATGAAAGGACCGGACAGGTTCATGCCTCGGCCTGCTTCACGTCAGTGGCCGGGCGCCAGCGGCGGGCCAGGCGGTCGAAGTACAGGTAGATGACCGGGGTGGTGAACAACGTCAGCACCTGACTGACCAGCAACCCGCCGACCATCACCAGGCCCAGCGGCTGGCGCAGCTCGGCGCCGGAACCGGTGGCGAGCATCAGCGGCACGGCGCCGAACAGCGCGGCCAGGGTGGTCATCAGGATCGGCCGGAAGCGCAGCAGCGCCGCCTGGTAGATGGCATCGCGCGGGCTCATGCCCTGCTGGCGCTCGGCCTCGAGGGCGAAGTCGATCATCATGATCGCGTTCTTCTTGACGATGCCGATCAGCAGGATGATGCCGATGATGGCGATCATGCCCAGGTCGTTGCCGCTGATGAGCAAGGCCAGCAAGGCGCCGACCGCTGCCGACGGCAGGGTCGAAAGAATGGTCACTGGGTGGATGTAGCTCTCGTACAGCACGCCCAGCACGATGTACATGGTCACCACCGCCGCCAGGATCAACAGCAAGGTGCTCGACAGCGATGCCTGGAAGGCTTCCGCCGCGCCCTGGAAGCGGGTTTGCACGCCCAGCGGCATGCCGATGTCCTTTTGCACCTGCTCGATCACCTGCACCGCCTCGCCCAGCGAAGCGCCGTGGGCCAGGTTGAACGACAGGGTCACCGCCGGGAACTGGCCGATGTGGGAAATGGCCAGCTGGGCCTGGCGCTGTTCGATGCGCGCCAGCGCCGACAGGCGCACCTGGCCGCCATCGGTGGCCTTGACGTGGATCGACTCCAGCGCCTGCGGGCCGATCACCGCCGCATCCTGCGACTGCAGCACCACGCGGTACTGGCTGGCCTGGGTGTAGATGGTCGAGATCTGGCGCTGGCCGAAGGCGTCGTACAGGGCGTTGGTGATCTGCGACACGCTGATGCCCAGGCGGCTGGCCATGTCGCGGTCGATCACCAGGTACACCTGCAGGCCCTTGTCCTGCAGGTCGCTGGCCACGTCGGCCAGTTCCGGGCGCTGCTGCAGCGCCTGCACCAGCTTGCCGCTCCACTGCGCCAGCAGGTCGGCGTCCGGCGACGACAGGCTGAACTGGTACTGGGTACGACTGACCCGGTCTTCGATGCTCAGGTCCTGCACCGGCTGCATGAACAGGCGGATGCCCACCAGCCGGTCGACTTGCGGCTGCAGGCGGTTGATCACTTCGCTGGCAGTGACATCACGCTCGCCATGGGGCTTGAGGTTGATCAGCAGGCGGCCGCTGTTGAGCGTGGCGTTGTCGCCATCGACACCGATGTAGGACGACAGGCTCTGTACCGCCGGGTCCTGCAGGATCACCTTGCTCAGGGCTTGCTGGCGTTCGCTCATGGCGGCGAACGAGGTGGACTGCGGCGCTTCGGAAATGCCCTGGATCACCCCGGTGTCCTGCACCGGGAAGAAGCCCTTGGGCACCACCATGTACAGGAATACGGTGAGCGCCAGGCTGGCTACGGCCACCAGCAGCGTCAGCGGCTGGCGCTTGAGTACCCACTGCAGGGCGCTGCCGTAGTGCCTGATCAGCCAGTCGATCCAGGCGCCACTGGCGCGGTAGAACCGGCCCTGTTCCTCTTCCTTGGGCTCGCGCTTGAGCAGGCGCGCGCACATCATCGGCGTGAGGGTCAGCGACACCACCAGGGAAATCAGGATGGCCACCGCCAGGGTAATGGCGAACTCGCGGAACAGGCGGCCGACCACATCGGCCATGAACAGCAGCGGGATCAGTACTGCAATCAGCGAGAAGGTCAGCGAGATCAGGGTGAAGCCGATTTGCCGGGCGCCCTTGAGCGCAGCCTGCATGGGCGTCTCGCCCTCCTCGATGTGCCGGGAGATGTTCTCCAGCATGACGATGGCGTCGTCCACCACGAAACCGGTGGCGATGGTCAGGGCCATCAGCGTCAGGTTGTTGACCGAGAAGCCGGCCAGGTACATCACGCCGAAGGTGCCGATCAGCGACAACGGCACGGCGATCGACGGAATGAGGGTGGCACTGAAACGGCGCAGGAAGACGAACGTGACCATTACCACCAGGGCGATGGCGATCAGCAGTTCGTGCTGCACGTCCTTGACCGCGGCGCGGATGGTCTGGGTGCGGTCGGTGAGCACCGAAACATCCAGGCCGGCCGGCAGGTTGTCGGTGATCGAAGGCAGCAGGGCCTTGATGCGGTCGACCACTTCGATGACGTTGGCGCCCGGCTGGCGCTGGATGTTCAGCAGCACCGCATGGTTTTCATTGGCCCAGGCAGCCAGGCGCTCGTTCTCCGCGCCGTCGACGATTTCCGCGACGTCCTTCAGGCGCAGCGGTGCACCGTTGTTGTAGGCCAGGATCAGGTTGGCGTACTCCTCAGGGGAGCGCAGCTGGTCGTTGGCATCGAGCATCGACACCCGGGTCGGGCCGTCGAAGTTGCCCTTGGGCTGGTTGACGTTGGAGGCGCCGATCAGGGTGCGTACGTCCTCCAGGTTCAGGCCGTTGGCGGCCAGGGCATCGACGTTGACCTTGATCCGCACCGCCTGGCGCTGGCCGCCGGCGATGCTGACCATGCCCACACCGCTGATCTGCGCGAGCTTCTGGGCCACGCGGGTATCGACCAGGTCGTTGAGCTTGGGCAGCGGCATGGTCTTGCTGGAGATGGCCAGGGTCAGCACCGGGGTGTCGGCCGGGTTGACCTTGTTGTACACCGGCGGCGCCGGCAGGTCGCTGGGCAGCAGGTTGCTGGCGGCGTTGATCGCGGCCTGCACCTGTTGCTCGGCAACGTCCATGTTCATGTCGAGGTTGAAGCGCAGGGTCAGCACCGAGGCGCCGCCGGAGCTGGTCGAAGCCATCTGCTCCAGGCCCGGCATCTGCCCGAACTGGCGTTCCAGCGGTGCGGTAACGGCGCTGGTCATGACCTGCGGGCTGGCACCGGGGTAAAGGGTCATGACCCGGATGGTCGGGTAATCCACCTGCGGCAAGGCGGAAACCGGCAGCAGCTTGTAGGCGATCAGGCCGGCCAGGACGATGGCCAGCATGCTCAGCGTGGTGGCAACCGGCCGCAGGATGAACAGACGCGAGAGGTTCATGCGCCCGCCTTGCCTGCTGCGCTACCAGGCTGTGCTTTACCGGGCTGCACATCACCAGTGCTTGCCGAACCCTTGGCCTCCTGGCCTTGCAGGTGCTGGCCCGGGGTGGTCGGCACCCGCGAGCTGTCTTCGACCACTTCCACCTTGGTGCCTTCGCGCAGGCGGTCGGTGCCTTCCAGCACCAGGCGGTCGCCGGCCTTCAGGCCTTCGAGGATGACGCTGTTCTCGCCGTCGCTGGCGCCCACCTTGAGCTTGCGCACATTCACCTTGCTCTCGGCGTTGACCACATAGGCGAAGGTGCCGTCGTTGCCGAACTGGATGGCCGCCGCCGGGGCCATGGTCACCTGCTTGAGGGTGTCGGCCAGCAGGCGCACGTTGACGAACTGGTTGGGGAACAGGGCCAGGTCCTTGTTTTCGAAGCGGCCCTTGAACTTGAGGGTGCCGGTGGTGGTGTCGATCTGGTTGTCGATGCTGCCCAGCACGCCGGTGGACTGCAGCTTGCTGTCACTGCGGTCCCAGGCCTCGACCGGCAGGCTGGCGCCGCTGCGGTAGCGTTCCAGCACGGTGCTCAACTCGGTTTCCGGCAGGGTGAAGGCGACGCTGATCGGCTCGGTCTGGGTGATCACCACCAGCGCGGTGGTGTCGTTGGCCGCCACCAGGTTGCCCAGGTCGAGCTGGCGCAGGCCCACGCGGCCGTTGATCGGCGCGCGGATCTGGGTGAAATCGAGGTTCAGGCGGGCGTCGTTGACCTGCGCCTGGTTGGTCTTCACCAGCCCCTGGAACTGCGCCACCTGCGCTTCGGCGGTGTCGAGGGTTTGCTTGGCGATGCTGTCTTCGGCGTACAGGCCTTTATAGCGGGCCAGGTCGACCTGGGCGTTCTTCAGCTGCGCCTGGTTCTGCGCCAGGGTGCCTTCGGCCTGTTGCAGGGCGATGCGGTACGAGCGCGGGTCGATCTCGGCGAGCAGGTCGCCGGCCTTGACCTGCTGGCCTTCTTTGAAGTGGATCTTGACCAGCTCGCCAGCCACGCGGCTGCGCACGTTGACGGTGTTGGTCGCGGTGACTGTGCCCAAGGCCTTGTAGTAAAGCGGGAAGTCACCCACCCGCACCGGCTCGACGCGCACCGGCACCGGGTCGCTGGAGCCGCCGAAGCCCGGGCGACCGCCCATCATGCCCATGCCCTTGCCACCGCGCCCGCCACCGGCTTCTTTAGGCGCAGGCGCCGCTGCGGGCCACAGCCACCAGGCCAGTGAAGCCACCAGCAGCAGGATCAGCAGGCCTACGAGCCAGCGACGAGGGGAACGGGAATTGGACGCTTGCATGGGTTGAACGAACCTTGTTCGGAATGACGACTTGGGGAGGATGAACGATAAGCACTGGCATCGTTTTAGCAAAGCGCCTTTACCAGAGGTTTACCTTTGCCTGACGTTGCCAAGGGGTTGAACTTTAAATGAAAACGGCCCGGAACGCGTTCCGGGCCGTTTACAGGGTGTTGCTTGGAGCGGTGGCGGGCTGAAAGGTTTCGGTTGCCTGTGCCGGCCTCTTCGCGGGTAAACCCGCTCCCACAGGGATATCACAGCTTTTGAAACCTGTGCCGTACCTGTGGGAGCGGGTTTACCCGCGAAGAGGCCGGTACAGGACTCAGCCGACCTACCCCACAACCCTTACTTCAGCACCGCCAGCGCTGCATCGTAGTTCGGCTCATCAGCGATTTCGCCAACCAGCTCGCTGTGCAGCACCTTGTCGTTTTCGTCCAGCACCACCACGGCACGGGCAGCCAGGCCGGCCAGCGGGCCATCGGCGATGGCCACGCCGTAGTTTTCGAGGAACTCGCGGCCACGCAGGGTCGACAGGTTCTTCACGTTGTCCAGGCCTTCGGCGCCGCAGAAGCGTGCCTGGGCGAACGGCAGATCGGCAGAGATGCACAGCACCACGGTGTTGGCCACATCATTGGCCTGGGCGTTGAACTTGCGCACGGAGGTAGCGCAGGTCGGGGTGTCGACGCTCGGGAAGATGTTCAGCACCTTGCGCTTGCCGGCGTAGTCTTTCAGCGACTTGTCAGCCAGGCCTTCACCTACCAGGGAGAAAGCCGGAGCCTGGGCGCCGGTTTTCGGCAGTTCGCCGTTGACCTGAACCGGGTTGCCTTTGAGAGTCACTTGAGCCATGACGAAATCCTTATGCGGGGTTTGAAAAGGACACTGAGTTAAGCATGAAGGCGGCCGGGTGCCTATGGGGGCAGGTGAAATTGTTCTGTTGCCGGACAATTCTTGTGGACAAAAAAATGCCCGGGTGGCAACAAGCGACCCGGGCATTACTGTTGCAGATGGCGTATCAGCCCAGCAGGCCGTATACCACCGAGGTCAGCGCAACCAGGCCGACTACCACCACGAACACGTTGGAGGCAGCACCGCTGTACTTGCGCATGGATGGCACGCGGCGAATGGCGTACATCGGCATCAGGAACAGCAGCACCGCGAGGATCGGGCCACCGAGCGACTCGATCATGCCGAGGATGCTTGGGTTGAGGGTGGCGACGATCCAGCACACCACCAGCATCAGCGCGGCGACCACGCGGTCCAGGGCCTTGGCGCTCGGGCGAGCACCGGCCTTGGTGATGATGCCCTTCAGGCCTTCGCTGGCGCCGATGTAGTGGCCGAGGAACGACTTGGCGATGGCCACGAAGGCGATCAGCGGTGCAGCGAACGCGATGGTCGGGTTGCTGAAGTGGTTGGCCAGGTACGACAGGATCGACAGGTTCTGCGCCTTGGCCTCGGCCAGCTGGGCGCTGCTCAGGGTGAGCACGCAGCTGAACACGAAGAACAGCACCATCACCACCATCAGCAGGTGGGCACGGCGCAGGATCTGTCCGCTACGCTCATCGGCATGCTCGCCGTAGCGGCGCTTCTGGTCGACGGCAAAGGCGGAGATGATCGGCGAGTGGTTGAACGAGAACACCATCACCGGAATTGCCAGCCACAGGGTGTGCAGGAAGGCCGAGGCCGGTGGCACCTGGGTGGCGCTGTCGAGAATGCCACCGGTCCAGTGCGGCACCAGGTACAGGCCCAGCAATGCCAGGGCGACGATGAACGGGTAGACCAGCAGGCTCATGACCTTGACCGTGGCCTGCTCCCCGCAGCGCACGATGGCCAGCAGGCCGAGGATCAGCACGAACGACAGGATGGCCCGTGGCGGCGGCTGCATGTGCAGCTGGTGCTCCATGAAGCTGGACACGGTGTTGGTCAGCGCCACGCTATAGATAAGCAGGATCGGGAAGATCGCGAAGAAGTACAGCACGGTGATCGAGGCGCCGGCGGTAATGCCGAAGTGCTCCTTGACCACTTCGGTGATATCGCCGTCATTGCGCCCGGAAAGGACGAAACGGGTCAGCCCGCGGTGAGCGAAATAGGTCATCGGGAAGGCCAGTATGGCCAGGATCAGCAACGGCCAGAAGCCGCCAAGGCCGGCGTTGATCGGCAGGAACAGGGTTCCGGCGCCGATCGCTGTGCCGAACAGGCCCAGCATCCAGGTGGTGTCGTGACGCGACCAGCTGCCGAGGGTGGCGGGGGTCGATTCTGCAAAGCGTTGTTCAACGCTTGGGGCCTGCTCATTCATTCCGGGTGAAGCTCCACTCGCAAGACTGCAACAGGCTGAGAATGGCGAAATAGACGTTTCGCCCAACTCAACCGAAAAAGGGAGCGCGATTGTGCACGGAAAGGTTGCACTTGCGAAGCCCTTTTCCGAGGAGCGGTTGCACTTGTCTTTACAAGCGGGTTGTGCCGGTGGACTGCAGGAGGGATTTGGGAGGTGTAGGAGCGGCCTTGTGTCGCGAAAGGGCCGCAAAGCGGCCCCGGCAATATTCGCGGCGAAGCTGCAAACGTTGGGGGCGCTGCGCCCCCCTTTCGCGACACAAGGCCGCTCCTACAAAGGCCGCACCCCACAGAAGCGGCCTTGTGCGGTGTTACTTCTGGACGGCGGCGAAGGCTTCGGCAACCCGTTGCAGGTTGGCCGGGCGCAGGCCGGACATGCATACGCGACCGCTGTCGATCAGGTACACGCCGAACTCGTCACGCAGGCGGCGCACCTGCTCGACGCTGAAGCCGGTGTAGCTGAACATGCCGCGCTGGCGCAGGAAGAACTGGAAGTCCTGGCCTGGCAGCAGCACGGCCAGGGCATCGACCAGCGCCTGGCGCATGTCGAGGATACGTTTGCGCATCACTTCGACTTCCTCGGCCCACTGGGCATTGAGGGCGGCATCGCTGAGCACGCCAGCGACCAGCTGGGCGCCGAAGTTGGGCGGGCTGGAGTAGTTGCGGCGCACGGTAGCCTTGAGCTGGCCGAGCACGCTCTGGGCAGTGGCGTCATCGTCGCAGACCACCGACAGGCCGCCGACACGCTCGCCGTACAGCGAGAAGATCTTCGAGAACGAGTTGCTGACCAGGCACGGCACGCCGGCGCGGGCCATTTCACGGATGGCGTAGGCGTCTTCCACCAGGCCTTCGGCGAAGCCCTGGTAGGCGATGTCGAGGAACGGGATCAGCTGGCGTGCCTTGACCACTTCAACCACCTGTTGCCACTGGTGCTGTTCCAGGTCGGCGCCGGTGGGGTTGTGGCAGCACGGGTGCAGCAGCACCACGCTGTTGGCCGGCAGGGTCTGCAGGGTAGCCAGCATGCCGTCGAAGTCCACGCCACGGGTGGCCTGGTCGAAGTACGGGTAGGTGTGCACCTTGAAGCCGGCGCCTTCGAAGATGGCGCGGTGGTTGTCCCAGGTCGGGTTGCTGACCCAGACTTCGGACTGCGGGAAGTAGCGCTTGAGGAAGTCGGCACCGACCTTGAGGGCGCCGGAACCGCCCACGGTCTGCACGGTGGCCACACGCCCGCCGGTCACGGCTGGGTGATCGGCACCGAACAGCAGTGCCTGGATCGCCTGGCGGTAGCTGGCCAGGCCTTCCATCGGCAGGTACAGCGAGGCTTCGTGGTCCTGGCCGGCGATGCGTTTTTCCACCGCATCCACAGCCGCCAGTTGCGGCACCACGCCGGCCTCATCGTAGTACAGGCCGATACTCAGGTTGACCTTGTCGGCGCGCGGGTCGGCCTTGAAGGTTTCCATCAACGAGAGGATCGGGTCGCCGGCATAGGCATCGACATGTTTGAACACAGCGTGCAGCTCCTTGGATCAGGACAGTTCGAAAAGGCAGCCCTGAGCATACCCGGAGTGCGGGCTCAGGAACATCAACTATTGTGCAAGGTTGTCTATGCAACATTGCATGGCTGAGGATTGGTGCTGGATTCTTCGCGGGCATGCCCGCTCCCACAGGTACTGCACAGGTCTCGAGGGCGGTGATACCACTGTGGGAGCGGGCGCGCCCGCGAAGAGGCCGGGTCAGCCAAGCAGCTCTTTCAGGCCTTGCAACTCCTGCTCGGTCACCGCCACCCCCTCCTCCTCGGCCACCTCGCGCTCGCGGTAACGCCGCTCGCCCGGCATGCGCGTCAGCCCTACCGCCTGCATCTGCTCGACCAGTTCGCGGCTGCGCTGGGCAAACCGCTCGCCCTCGGCCTTGTTCGGGTCGATGACAATGATCAGCTGCCCGGTCCACGGCGTCTTCGCCCCCGGGTGCCCCGACCAGTCGAACTCCCAGGAAAAATGCCCGCCGGTCAGCGCCGCCGCCAGCAACTCGACCATCATCGACAAGGCCGAGCCCTTGTGCCCGCCAAATGGCAGCAAGGCGCCGCCTTCCAGAATCGCCTTGGGGTCGGTGGTCGGCTCACCATTGGCATCCACCCCCATGCCCTGCGGCAATTGCTGGCCAGCGCGCGCGGCAATCTGCACGTCGCCATGGGCCATGGCGCTGGTGGCCATGTCGAAGACGATCGGGTCATGTTCGGCGCAAGGTGCGGCAAAGGCGATGGGGTTGGTGCCGAACAGCGGCTTGCGGGCGCCGTGCGGCACCACGCAGGTCATGCTGTTGACCACGCTCAGGGCTACCAGGCCTTCGTCGGCGAATGGCTCCACATCCGGCCACAGCGCGGCGAAGTGGTGCGAGTTGTGGATCGCCAACACGGCGATACCAGCGTTGCGCGCCTTCGCCACCAGAAGTTCACGGGCCGCCGCCAGCGCCGGCTGGGCGAAGCCGCCTGCGGCATCGACGCGAACATAACCGGGCGCCACGTCGCTGACCTTCGGCTTGGCCTGGCCATCGACCCAGCCGCTGGCCAATGTCGAAACATAGCCGGGCATGCGGAACACCCCGTGGCTATGGGCACCATCGCGCTGGGCGCTGGCGCAGTTGTGGGCCAGCACCCGGGCCACGCTTTCGCTGCAGCCATGGCGCTGGAAAATGCTCTGCAACAGGCCCTGCAGCTCGGTAAAAGGCACACGCACGGTGCTGGTGGAAGGTGCGGACATCTGAAGCTCCTTGTTGGAATTGGAATGGCTACAGCGTTGCAACGACAAAAACTTTCCTGCATGTGACAGCTATCTGTCAAATGTTGACTTGATGACAGAAAACAGCCATTTTCTTTCGCAAGCCTTACCCCTGGAGCCGCAGCATGAGCCAACCGATCAAGCAACGCCTGGAAAACAGCCTCGAAGGGGCCGCTGCTTCGGGCCGCAAGATCGCCAGCTACATGCTCGCCAACCTGCATGAACTGCCGTTCCAGACCTCGGCCAGCATTGCCGTCAAGCTGGGCGTCAGCGAATCCAGCGTCGGCCGTTTCTGCCGCTCATTGGGTTATGCCCATCTCAAGGCGTTGAAGCAAGACCTGCAGAACGACCTGGGCGATGGCCCGTGGCTGGTGGGCGACCGCCTGCAAGATTACCGCCAGAACCAGGACGCCAGCGACAACGCCGGCAGCCTGGAACTGGAAATCGCCGCCCTGGTGCGCGTGCACGAGTATCGCCAGAGCAGCGCCTGGCACAGCGTCGCCCAGCGCCTGGCGAGCAAGCAGCGGGTGTTCATTGCCGGCTTCCAGACCGAGCGCGGCATCGCCATGTGCATGAGCCACCTGCTGCAGTACCTGCGCGATGGCGTGCAGCTGGTGGATATGAGTGCCGGGCACTTTGGCGAAGTATTGCTGGGCCGCGCCGAAGACAGCGCCCTGGTGGTGTTCGAAGCCCGCCGTTATTCCCGCCATGCCCTGCTGTTGTGCCAGAAGGCGCGCGAGGCTGGCATTGCGGTCACCCTGGTGACCGACCCCTTCTGTGACTGGGCCGATGCCAACGCCGACGAGGTGTTCCGCATCCCCACCGAGTTCAACCTGTTCTGGGAGTCCACCTCGACCATGCTGTCGTGGGTGCACCTGATGGTCAACGAGGTCTGCAAGAAGCTCGGACCGGATGTTGAAAAACGCTTGGAAGCAACTGCCGCTCTACATAACGAATTCGTCGGCTACACCTCGTGGTCGACGGGAAAACAACAATAGCAAGAGTGCAATGAGGTGCGAGATGAACAAGACCATGGCCTTGGTGGGTGCGTGCGCCCTGCTGCTGTCGGGTGCCGCCAGTGCCGAAACCCTGCGCTTCGCCACCGAGGGCGCCTACCCGCCCTTCAACTATGTCGACGCCAATAACCAGTTGCACGGCTTCGACGTCGACATCACCCATGCCCTGTGCGAGCAGATGAAAGTCGAGTGCACGCTGGTGGCCCAGGACTGGGAAGGCATCATCCCGGCGCTGATGGCACGCAAGTACGACGCGGTGGTCGCGTCGATGATCAATACCGAAGAACGGCGCAAGAAAATCGCCTTCACCGACCACTACTACCGCACCCCGCTGACCGTCGCCGTGGCCAAGGACAGCAAGATCAGCGACGCCCAGACCAACTTCGACGGCTACACCGTTGGCGCCCAGTCGTCGTCCACCCAGGCCATCTACGCCGAAGACGTCTACGCCAAGGCCGGTGCCGACGTGAAACTGTACCCGACCATGGACGAAGCCAACGCCGACCTGGCCGCGGGCCGCCTGGACGGGGTGATTGCCGACAAATTCCCACTGAACGAGTGGATGACCAAGAACGGCGGGGACTGCTGCAAGATCCTCGGCGACGTGGCCAACACCAAGGCCGATGCCGCCATTGCCGTGCGTAAGGACGACGAAGCCCTGCGCCAGCGCCTGAACACCGCGCTGCAGCAGATCGTCGCCAACGGCACCTACCAGAAGATCGCCAGCAAGTACTTCGCTTTCGATATCTACAACTGATCTTCAGGAAACTGCGCAATTTCTGTAGGAGCGGCCTTGTGTCGCGACAGGGCCGCAAGGCGGCCCCGGCAATCCCTGCTGCGGCATAGATCCTGGGGCTGCTCCGCAGCCCTTTCGCGACACAAGGCCGCTCCTACAAAAAGTCCGCGTTGCCCATCCTAGGGGTTCGTCATGCTCGATCAATTATCCTTGCTGTCCTTCGCCAGTGGAGGCTGGGGCCAGGCGCTGCTGGCCGGCGCGCTGGTCACCGTTTCCCTGGCCCTGGCCTGCCTGCCCATCGGCCTGCCGCTGGGCCTGGTGGTCGCCCTTGCAGCACGCTCGCGCAAGCGCTTGCCGCGCGCCTGGGCCACCACCTTCTCCACCGTGTTCCGTGGCCTGCCCGAACTGCTGACGCTGCTGATCATCTATTACGGCTGCCAGATCGCCGCACAGAAGATCCTCGCAGCCATGGGCTACCAAGGTGAGTTCCTGATCAATACCTTCCTCGCCGCAATGATCGCCTTCAGCCTGGTATTCGCCGCGTTCTCCAGCGAGATCTGGCTGGCAGCCTTCAAGACCCTGCCCAAGGGCCAGCTGGAAGCCTGCTCGGCACTGGGCCTGAGCAAGCGCACCGGCTTCTTCAAGGTGCTGCTGCCGCAATTGACCCGCATCGCCCTGCCCGGCCTGTCCAACAACTGGCTGTCGCTGCTCAAGGACACCTCGCTGGTCTCCACCATCTCGCTGGTCGACCTGATGCGCCAGACCAACCTGGCTGTCAGCGTGACCAAAGAGCCGATGTTCTTCTATGGCGTGGCCTGCCTGGGCTACCTGCTGTTCGCCGCCATTTCCGGGCGCGTGTTCGCCTTCATCGAACGGCGCAGCAACCGCCACCTGCAAGGAGCACGCGCATGAGCTTCGAACAACTGCTGGCGCTGGTCCTCGACCCCGACCTGCTGGACCGCTACGGCCCGCGCTTCCTCGATGGCCTGCTGGTAACGGCCAAGCTGGTGGCGATTTCCTTCAGCCTGGGTGCCGTGCTCGGCCTGTTGCTGGCCCTGGCGCGCATGTCGCGCAGCCTGCTGCTGCAGCGCATGGCCGCCGGCTACGTGTACTTCTTCCGCGGCTCGCCGCTGCTGGCCCAGCTGTTCCTGCTGTATTACGGCCTGGGCTCGCTCAAGGGCTTCTGGCAAGACGTCGGCCTGTGGTGGTTCTTCCGCGAGGCGTGGTTCTGCACGCTGCTGGCGTTCACCCTGAACACCGCCGCCTACCAGGCCGAAATCTTCCGCGGCAGCCTGATGGCCGTCGCCCCCGGCCAGCATGAGGCGGCGCGGGCGCTGAACCTGAAGCGCTCGACCACCTTCTTCAAGGTGATCCTGCCGCAGTCGCTGCTGGTGGCCATCGGCCCGCTGGGCAACGAACTGATCCTGATGATCAAGGCCAGCGCGATCGCCTCGCTGGTGACCATCTACGACCTGATGGGCGTGACCAAACTGGCCTTCTCGCGCAGTTTCGACTTCCAGATCTACCTGTGGGCCGCCGTGCTCTACCTGCTGATCGTCGAACTGGTGCGGCGCCTGCTGAAACACCTGGAAGCCCGCCTGGGCCGCCACCTGAACTGACCGAAGGATACGTTCCATGCATTGCCAGACCCTTGTCCTCGGCGCCGGCATCGTCGGCGTCAGCACCGCCCTGCACCTGCAGGCCCGCGGGCGCCAGGTGATCCTGATCGACCGCGACGAACCGGGCAGCGGCACCAGCCACGGCAACGCCGGGCTGATCGAGCGCTCCAGCGTGATCCCCTATGCCTTCCCGCGGCAACTGGGCGCGCTGCTGCGTTACGGCCTGAACCGCCAGCCCGATGTGCGCTACAGCCTGCTGCACCTGCCCAAGGCCGCCCCCTGGCTGTGGCGCTACTGGCGCCAGTCGGCCCCCGGGCGCCTGGCCGGGGCCGCCGCCGACATGCTGCCGCTGGTGCAGCGCTGCGTCGAGGAGCACGACGCATTCATTGCTGCCGCCGGCCTGGAAGGGCTGGTGCAGGCCAAAGGCTGGATCGAAGTGTTCCGTGACCCGGCGCTGTTCGAGCAGGCCAAGGCCGACGCCAAGGGCCTGAGCCGTTATGGCCTGCAGTTCGAAATCCTCGAATGCGGGCAATTGCAGGCCCGCGAGCACCAGCTGGACGCCAGCGTGGTCGGCGGCATTCACTGGCTCGACCCCAAGACCGTGAACAACCCCGGCGCCCTCACCCGCGGCTATGCCACCCTGTTCATGCAGCGCGGCGGGCAGTTCCTGCATGGCGATGCGCGCAGCTTGCGCCAGGTCGACGGCCAATGGCGGGTCGACAGCCGCCGCGGTCCGATCACCGCCAACGAGGTGGTGGCCTGCCTCGGCCCGCAGTCGGCCGACCTGTTCAGCGGCCTTGGCTATCAGATCCCGCTGGCGATCAAGCGTGGCTACCACATGCACTACAGCACCCGTGACGGCGCGCAACTGGAGCATTCCATCTGCGACACCCAGGGCGGCTACGTGCTGGCGCCAATGGCCCGCGGCGTGCGCCTGACCACCGGCATCGAGTTCGACGCCAGCACCGCGCCGGGCAACCAGATCCAGCTGGGCCGCTGCGAGGCCCTGGCGCGCAAGCTGTTCCCGGCCCTTGGCGAGCGCCTGGACGACACCCCCTGGCTGGGCCGCCGCCCATGCCTGCCCGACATGCGCCCGGTGATCGGCCCGGCGCCGCGCCACCCGGGGCTGTGGTTCAACTTCGGCCACGCCCACCACGGCCTCACCCTGGGCCCGGTCAGTGGCCGGCTGGTGGCCGAACTGGTCACCGGCGAACGCCCCTTCACCGACCCCGCGCCCTACAGCGCGACTCGTTTCGACTGAACCCCTGCGGGAGAACAACAAGATGACCGCACCACTGAGCCTTGCCACCCTTGCCCCCGAACCCGACCCACGCCCGGTGCTGATCCGCATCGAAGGCCTGAACAAGCACTACGGCGCGTTCCACGTGCTGCGCGACATCGACCTGCAGGTGCGCGAAGGCGAACGCATCGTGCTGTGCGGGCCGTCCGGCTCGGGCAAGTCGACCCTGATCCGCTGCATCAACCGCCTGGAAGTGGCCCAGCAGGGCAGCATCAAGGTGGATGGCATCGACCTGGCGGCCACCACCCGCGAAGCGGCGCAGGTGCGCAGCGACATCGGCATGGTGTTCCAGCACTTCAACCTGTTCCCGCACATGAGCGTGCTCGACAACTGCCTGCTGGCCCCCACCAGCGTGCGCGGGCTGTCGCGCAAGGACGCCGAGGAGCGGGCGCGCATGTACCTGAGCAAGGTCGGCATCGAAAGCCAGGCGCACAAGTACCCCAGCCAGCTGTCCGGCGGCCAGCAGCAGCGCGTGGCGATTGCCCGGGCGCTGTGCATGAAGCCGCGGATCATGCTGTTCGACGAGCCCACCTCGGCGCTGGACCCGGAGATGGTCGCCGAGGTGCTGGATGTGCTGGTGCAACTGGCCGGCACTGGCATGACCATGCTTTGCGTCACCCATGAAATGGGCTTTGCCCGCCAGGTGGCCGAGCGGGTGCTGTTCCTCGAGGGTGGGCAGATCATCGAAGACAGCCCGCCACAGGTGTTCTTCAACCAGCCGCGTACCGAGCGGGCCAAGGGGTTCCTGGCGCAGATACTGCACTGATTGAAAATGATGAAAGCTGGCGCGATATCTGTGTAGGAGCGGCCTTGTGTCGCGAAAGGGCTGCGCAGCAGCCCCAGGGTTTCAGCGCAGGTGCACAAATTGCCGGGGCTGCTTTGCAGCCCTTTCGCGACACAAGGCCGCTCCTACAGGTTCCGCGTGAGCCGAAGGAGTGAGCGACTCTGCCGGCCCTTCATTGCACCGCTGCAAAGACCCAACTGCATCGTTAAATATTATTGACCTTAACCCCCGCCAAACCCACGCCACCACAGGCCCGCATCGGTTTCAGCCCCCAAAAACCGGCGCATTCCCGGCCATCAAGCCCTGCTCCGTCGTTTGACATATCGAACGGCTCTGGCAAGCTATCTACAAGCCCCGACCGGAATCGTCGCCTCCGACGAGCCGGCAGTGCTCGGGGCTACAGGTTGCACCCATGGCCCCGCGCCGTGCACCTGCACAACAACGACAGGCCGAACCTGTCCCAAGGTGACATATGTCCAACAGCAACATTGGCAACAAGCAACCCTCCCTGCGCAAACCCGTCGTCCTGATGACCATGGGCAGCCAAGAGCGCAAAGGCCATGACTACCAGGTCATGACCCACAAATACATCACCCCGCTGGTCGAGTTTTCCGATTGCGTCCCGGTGCTGGTGCCCACCTGCTGCGGCATCGAAGACCTCGAGACCTATCTGGACATGGCCGACGGCGTGTACCTGACCGGCGCCGGCAGCAACATCGACCCGGCCCTGTACGGCCAGGAGAACGAGACCCCCGGCAAAGGCCAGGACCAGAACCGCGACCTGTTCGACATCCCGCTGGTCAAGGCCGCGATCAAGCGTGGCCTGCCGATCTTCGGCATCTGCCGTGGCATGCAGGAAATCAACGTGGCCCTGGGGGGCGACATCTACCAGAAGGTGTACGCCGAGCCTGGCTTCAACGACCACCGGGAAAACCCGGAAGACCCGGTCGAGGTGCAATACGCCCAGGTGCACGGCGTGAAGATCAAGCCGGACAGCTGGCTGCGCGACACCCTGGGTACCGACGAGATTCGCGTCAACTCGCTGCATGGCCAAGGCCTGCACAAGCTCGGCGCCGGCATCGAGGCCATCGCCCACGCCGAAGACGGCCTGGTCGAGGCGATCCATGCCCCGAGCATCTCGCCGTTCCTGTTCGCCGTGCAGTGGCACCCGGAGTGGCAAGCGGCGAAGAACCCGGATTCGATCAAGATCTTCCAGGCTTTCGGCGACGCTTGCCGGGCCCAGGTACGCAAGGCGCAGATCAAGCGCCAGCAAGCTGCCTGACCCCAGTTTCCTCTGCTTTGATCGCGGGGCGGCGCAAGGCCGCCCCCGTTTTCCCCGGTCACCCTCTGCTGGTCCCAGAACACTTCCCGTGGAAACGGGCGGCGGGCTTGTGCCTGTCTCCGCGATCTTTTTTTCCTGCCCCTCCAGAGATACGATGACTGATCGCGATTGGTCTGCCATCTGCGTCTCGTGCATCTGTTGTTGTCGCCTGTTCTGGCCTCTTCGCGGGTAAACCCGCTCCTACAGGGATCTCCGCAAATTTCAAGCGCGACGCGGTCCCTGTGGGAGCGGGTTTACCCGCGAAGAGGCCGGCACAGGCAATAACATTCCTTCCGCCCCTCCACAAAAAAATCTCTCAAGGGGACTAGTCATCGTACAAGTTGTACGATAACTTACCTCCAACGCAAAACAACACCCTTCACCCAAGCGCCACAGGATGCCAACAACAATGACTCCACAAGAACTCAAATCCATCCTCTCCCACGGCCTGCTGTCTTTCCCGGTCACCGACTTCAACGCCCAGGGCGACTTCAACCCGGCTGGCTACGTCAAGCGCCTGGAATGGCTGGCCCCGTACGGCGCCAGCGCCCTGTTCGCCGCCGGCGGCACCGGTGAGTTCTTCTCCCTGGCTGCCAGCGAATACAGCCAGGTAATCAAGACCGCCGTCGACACCTGCGCCAAGTCGGTACCTATCCTCGCCGGCGTCGGCGGCTCCACCCGCCAGGCCATCGAATACGCGCAAGAAGCCGAGCGCCTGGGTGCCAAGGGCCTGCTGCTGCTGCCGCACTACCTGACCGAAGCCAGCCAGGAAGGTGTCGCCGCCCACGTCGAAGCAGTGTGCAAATCGGTAAACATCGGCGTAGTCGTCTACAACCGCAACGTCTGCCGCCTGAACGCCGACCTGCTGGAAAAACTGGCCGAACGCTGCCCGAACCTGATCGGCTACAAGGACGGCCTGGGTGACATCGAGCTGATGGTGTCGATCCGTCGCCGCCTGGGCGACCGCTTCAGCTACCTGGGTGGCCTGCCGACCGCCGAGGTGTATGCTGCTGCCTACAAGGCCCTGGGCGTGCCGGTGTACTCCTCCGCCGTGTTCAACTTCGTGCCGAAGACCGCCATGGACTTCTACAACGCCATCGCCCGTGACGACCACGCCACCGTGGCCAAGCTGATCGACGACTTCTTCCTGCCGTACCTGGACATCCGCAACCGCAAGGCCGGCTATGCCGTGAGCATCGTCAAGGCTGGCGCCAGGATCGCCGGTTACGACGCCGGCCCGGTGCGTACTCCGCTTACCGACCTCACCGCCGACGAGTACGAAAAACTCGCCGCGCTGATGGACAAGATGGGCCCGCAGTAAGCGCCGCCCGCGGCCTGCCAGATGCCGCGCCCGGAGTGGGCCAGCCCCACTCCGGTTACAATTCGTGAGCCCGCACAAAAATAACTAGTGGGAGTACTACCAGCATGCAAGCGACGAAGAAGACGCATGTGCGCTACCTGATCCTGTTCATGCTGTTCCTGGTGACCACGATCAACTACGCTGACCGCGCCACCATTGCAATCGCGGGCTCCAGCCTGCAGAAAGACCTCGGCATCGATGCCGTGACCCTCGGCTACATCTTCTCCGCCTTCGGATGGGCATACGTGGCTGGCCAGATTCCTGGTGGCTGGCTGCTCGACCGCTTCGGTTCCAAGAACGTCTACGCCTTCAGCATCTTCACCTGGTCGCTGTTCACCCTGCTGCAGGGCTTTGTCGGTGGCCTGCCGGTGGCCTGGGCGGTGGTGACGCTGTTCACCCTGCGCTTTTTGGTCGGTTTTGCCGAAGCCCCGTCGTTCCCGGGCAATGCGCGCATCGTCGCGGCCTGGTTCCCGACCCAGGAACGCGGCACCGCCTCGGCCATCTTCAACTCGGCGCAGTACTTCGCCACCGCACTGTTCGCACCGATCATGGGCTGGATCGTGTTCAGCTTCGGCTGGGAGCACGTGTTCGTGGTCATGGGCGCACTGGGCATCGTGTTCTCCATGGTGTGGCTGAAGACCATCTACAACCCGCGCCAACACCCACGCATCAGCCCGGGTGAACTCGAGCACATCGAGCAGAACGGCGGCCTGGTGGACATGGACCAGAAGCGCGGCAACGACGGCCCGAAATGGGGCTACATCAAGCAACTGCTGACCAGCCGCATGCTGCTGGGCGTGTACCTGGGCCAGTACTGCATCAATGCCATCACCTACTTCTTCCTCACCTGGTTCCCGGTGTACCTGGTGCAGGAGCGCGGCATGACCATCCTCAAGGCCGGGTTCATCGCCTCGCTGCCGGCGGTCTGCGGCTTCATCGGTGGTGTGCTGGGCGGGGTGATCTCCGACTGGCTACTGCGCCGCGGCAACTCGCTGACCTTCTCGCGCAAGCTGCCGATCGTCTGCGGCCTGCTGCTGTCGACCACCATGGTGTTCTGCAACTACGTCGACGCCGAGTGGATGGTGGTCGGTTTCATGACCCTGGCGTTCTTCGGCAAAGGCATCGGCGCACTGGGCTGGGCGGTAGTCGCCGACACCTCGCCGAAACAGATCGCCGGGCTGTCGGGCGGGCTGTTCAACACCTTCGGCAACATCGCCTCGATCACCACGCCGATCGTGATCGGCTACATCATCAGTGCCACCGGCTCGTTCAAGTGGGCCCTGGTGTATGTCGGCGCCAACGCCCTGGTGGCGGTGTTCAGCTACCTGGTGATCGTCGGCCCGATCAAGCGCATCGAGCTGCGTGAAAGCCCAAAGCCTGACGCCGAGCCAGCGGCCGGCAGCGAACTGGCCGGCTCGCGCCACTGAGTGAACACGCCCGCGTCGGCCACCCCGCCGCGGGCGGATGTACAAAAGCCTGAGAACCTGACAAGTAGGGCCCGAACATGCAGTTGATCGAACATTCCGACTCGCCCCGCTACGTCCGCCTGCACGACGACGACAATGTCGTGGTGGTGGTCAATGATGGCGGCCTGGGCGAAGGCGCCCGCTTCGCCGACGGCCTGACCCTGGTCGAAGGCGTGCCACAGAGCCACAAGGTGGCCACCGTAGCCATCGCCAAGGGCGAACCGGTGCGCCGCTACGGGCAGATCATAGGCTACGCGCTGGAAGACCTGCGCCAGGGCAGCTGGGTGCAGGAGAGCCAGCTGGCCATGCCGGCCGCGCCGGAGCTGGACAGCCTGCCACGCTGCGACGCCGTCCCGCAGCCGCTGCCGCCGCTCGAAGGCTTCACCTTCGAAGGCTACCGCAACGCCGACGGCACCGTCGGCACCCGCAACATCCTCGGCATCACCACCACCGTGCAGTGCGTGGCCGGCGTGCTGGAGCATGCGGTAAAGCGCATTCGCAGCGAGTTGCTGCCCAAGTACCCCAATGTCGATGACGTGGTGGCCATCACCCACAGCTATGGTTGCGGCGTGGCGATCAACGCGCGCGATGCCTACATCCCGATCCGCACGGTGCGCAACCTGGCGCGCAACCCCAACCTGGGCGGCGAGGCCCTGGTCATCAGCCTGGGCTGCGAAAAGCTGCAGGCCGGCCAGGTGATGCACGACAACGACCCGTCGGTGGACCTCAGCGACCCGTGGCTGTACCGCCTGCAGGACGCCAGCCTGGGCTTTGTGGAAATGATCGAACAGATCATGGAACTGGCCGAGACCCGCCTGAAGAAACTCGACCAGCGCCGCCGCGAAAGCGTGCCGGCCAGCGAACTGATCCTGGGTATGCAGTGCGGGGGCAGCGATGCCTTCTCGGGCATCACCGCCAACCCGGCGCTGGGCTACGCCGCCGACCTGCTGGTACGCGCTGGCGCCACCGTGCTGTTCTCGGAAGTGACCGAAGTGCGCGACGCCATCTACATGCTCACCTCACGGGCGGAAAACCAGGAGGTCGCAGACGCCCTGGTGCGCGAAATGGACTGGTACGACCGCTACCTGCAGCAAGGCGCCGCCGACCGCAGCGCCAACACCACGCCGGGCAACAAGAAAGGCGGCTTGTCGAATATCGTCGAGAAGTCCCTGGGGTCGATCGTCAAGTCCGGTAGCGGCGCCATTCAGGGCGTGCTCGGCCCGGGCGAGCGGGTCAATCGCAAAGGCCTGATATTCTGCGCCACCCCGGCCAGCGACTTCGTCTGCGGCACCCTGCAACTGGCTGCCGGCATGAACCTGCATGTGTTCACCACCGGCCGCGGCACCCCGTACGGCCTGGCCATGGCGCCAGTGGTCAAGGTATGCACCCGCAGCGAGCTGGCCCAGCGCTGGCCCGACCTGATCGACATCGACGCCGGGCGCATCGCCAGCGGCCGCTCGACCATCGAGGAGCTGGGCTGGGAGCTGTTCCACTACTACCTGGACGTGGCCAGCGGCCGCAAGCAGACCTGGGCCGAACAGCATCGCCTGCACAACGACATCACCCTGTTCAACCCGGCACCGATTACCTGATGACCCGGCTTCTCGACAGTGTCGCGATCCCTGTGGGAGCGGGCGCGCCCGCGAACACCCGCGCAGCCGGTGCCATACACCGGGTTGCCTGCTTCGCGGGCTCGCCCGCTCCCACAGGTCATGCGACAACCTGCCAGATTTTCTCTCAACCTACAGGAGCACCCCATGCCTGAAATCCTCGGCCACAACTTCATCGCCGGCCAGCGCAGCGCCGCTGGCCCGCAGCGCCTGCAGAGCCTGGACGCCAGCACCGGCGAGGCCCTGCCCTACAGCTTCGCCCAGGCCACCGAAAGTGAAGTGGACCAGGCCGCCAAGGCCGCCGCCGCCGCCTTCGCCGAATTCCGCCAGCTGGCTCCGGCGCGGCGCGCCGAGTTCCTCGACGCCATCGCCGCCGAGCTGGACGAACTGGACGACACCTTCGTCGCCATCGTCTGCCGTGAAACCGCCCTGCCCCCCGCCCGTATCCAGGGCGAGCGCGGCCGCACCAGCGGCCAGATGCGCCTGTTCGCCCAGGTGCTGCGCCGTGGTGACTTCCTCGGGGCGCGCATCGACCTGGCCCTGCCCGAGCGCCAGCCCCTGCCACGCGTAGACCTGCGCCAGATGCGCATCGGCGTCGGCCCGGTCGCCGTGTTCGGCGCCAGCAACTTCCCGCTGGCCTTCTCCACCGCCGGTGGCGATACCGCCGCGGCCCTGGCCGCCGGTTGCCCAGTGGTGTTCAAGGCCCACAGCGGCCACATGGCCACCGCCGACCTGGTCGGCTGCGCCATCCAGCGCGCCGCCGAGCGCACCGGCATGCCCAAGGGCGTGTTCAACATGGTGTTCGGTGGCGGCGTCGGCGAGTGGCTGGTCAAGCACCCGGCCATCCAGGCCGTCGGCTTCACCGGCTCGCTGAAAGGCGGTGACGCCCTGTGCCGCATGGCCGCCGAGCGCCCGCAGCCGATCCCGGTGTTCGCCGAGATGTCCAGCATCAACCCGGTCATCATCCTGCCGGGCGCCCTGGCCAAGCGTGGCGAAGCCATCGCCCGAGAACTGGCCGGTTCGGTGTGCCTGGGCGCAGGCCAGTTCTGCACCAACCCGGGCCTGGTGATCGGCCTGCAGTCGCCGCAGTACAGCCAACTGCTGGCAGAGCTTGGCCAGCACCTGGACCAGCAGGCCGGCCAGACCATGCTCAACGCCGGTGGCCTGCGCAGCTACGTCGGTGGCCTGGAGCACCTGCACGCCCATGCCGGTATCGAGCACCTGGCCGGCCAGGCGCAGGCAGGCAGCCAGGCGCGCGCCCAGCTGTTCAAGGCCGATGCCCGCCTGCTGGTGGAATCTGACCCGCTGCTGCAGGAAGAAGTGTTCGGCCCGACCACCGTTGCCGTGGAAGTGCAGGACAACGACCAGTTGCGCGCCGCCCTGCTCGGCCTGCGCGGCCAGCTGACCGCGACCCTGATCGGCGAGCCGGAAGACCTGCAGGCCTTCGCCTGGCTGGTGCCGCTACTGGAGGAGAAAGTCGGGCGGATCCTGGTAAACGGCTACCCGACCGGTGTCGAGGTGTGTGATGCGATGGTACACGGCGGGCCTTACCCGGCCACGTCGGATGCGCGCGGCACGTCGGTCGGCACCCTGGCCATCGACCGCTTCCTGCGCCCGGTGTGCTACCAGAACTACCCGCAGGCGCTGTTGCCTGAGGCACTGCGCGACGGCAACCCGCTTGGGCTGCGCCGGTTGGTGAATGGCCAGTGGAGGGAGGGCGCGATCTGACTGATTGACTGAAACAGGAAAGCCCCGCGCATGGCGGGGCTTTCTTTTTGGCTGTGCCGGCCTCTTCGCGGGTGAACCCGCTCCCACAAGATTATCCATAACCTGTAAGTACGGCGCGGCCCCTGTGGGAGCGGGTTTACCCGCGAAGAGGCCAGGTCAGGCAACAGAGAAGCCTCAGGCCCCCTGCGCCTCGGCCTCTGCATGCGCCTGGCGCAAGCGCTCGCGGCTGTTGCTCAGGTGCATGCGCATGGCCATCTTCGCCCCTTCGCTATCACGCCGGGCGATGGCTTCGTAGATCGCCTCGTGCTCGTGCATCAGCCGGCTCATGTAGTGCGCCTGGTCATCGTGGGCCAGCCGCGCCGAATTCAACCGGGTACGCGGGATGATACTGGTGCCCAGGTGGTTGATGATGTCGGCGAAGTAGTGGTTGCCGCTGGCCTGGGCAATGCGCAGGTGGAACTGGAAATCCGCCGACACCGCATCCGTGGCGTGGGCAGCCCCTTCGTTGAGTTCGTCCAGCGCCGCACGCATGCCGGTCAGCTCTTCATCGCTGCGCCGCTGCGCCGCCAGGCCCGCCGATTCGATCTCCAGGGCAATGCGCAATTCCAGCACCGCCAATACTTCGCGCAGGGTGACCACGGTCGCCGGGTCGATACGGAAACCACCCGTGGCTGGCGCGTCCAGCACGAAGGTGCCAATGCCGTGGCGGGTCTCGACCTGCCCGGCGGCCTGCAGCCGCGAGATCGCTTCACGCACCACCGTGCGGCTGACACCCTCTTCGGCCATGATCTGCGATTCGGTCGGCAGCTTGTCGCCGCGCTTGAGCTGGCCGCTGCGAATGCGCTCGGTCAGCACCGTGACCAGTTCCTGGGCCAGACTGCGCGGCTTGCGCCGGGTCTTTGCCTGTACCTGCTGCTCTGTCATTGCCCTGTATTTCACCTTGAAAGACAGCGCTCATCATAGCGCAAGCAGTTGTACGATCACATACACGCAGTGCGGTATTTATTCGCTGGCTTGCACGCCACCAGTCGATTGCGAGCGACCATGGTCTGACGGCAAATTGCTGGCCCCCAGTGCCTGCTTGTGAAGGCAAACTTCGTTTTCCTTCAGATGCTTAGGACAGCAACATGCGAGTACTTCTAGCAACGATGGCCGGCTGCCTGCTGGCCACGCTCGCTTTCGGCGCCCAGGCTCGGGCGCTGAGCCAGAACGATCGCCACACTTGCGGCTGGGGCGCGCAGATAGCCGCCGAGGCGCAGCAGGCCAAGCTTTCCGGGGTAACCCTGTATGCCACGCGCAAGAAGCTGCAGGCGCGCAAATTCCCCAAACCGTGGATGCGCATGACCGCCTTCGGCATTACCGAACAAACCTACAACAGCCGCTCGCGGCTCAAGCCTGCAGCGATCAAGCAGACCTATTACGAGCAGTGCGTGCAGCATGCCGTAGCAAGGCGATAACGATTGCCCGCGTACCCTGTGGGAGCGGCTTTAGCCGCGAAGAAGCCAACGCGGTGCATGGCACCGGCTACGCCGGTGTTCGCGGCTAAAGCCGCTCCCACAGAGTCTCTGCTAATTCAATTAGTTATGTGCAATTCTATAGCCGCCATGGTGCGCCGGCCTCGAAGTGTGCTTCCAGCCACGCCTTGAAAGCCACCAGGGCGGCAGTGTTGAGGCGCGCGGTCGGCCGTACCAGGTAAATGCCTGCCGCCACATCCAGCTGCCATTGCGGCAGCACCCGCACCAAGCGCCCGGCAGTGAGGTCCTCGCCCATCAGCCAGTCCCCTCCCGCCAGGATGCCAACGCCACGCCGCGCCGCTTCCAGCAGGGCTTCGTTGTCGTTGCTGCGCAGGCTGCCGGCAACCTTGACACTCACCTGCTGCCCACCACTCATCAGTCGCCATTCAGGAAAGCTTCGCAAGCCACTGAAACCCAAGCAATTGTGCCCAGCAAGATCCTCCGGTTGCCCAGGTGCGCCATGCCGGGCCAGGTACTCGGGCGACGCACACAGGATGCGCAGGTGATCGCACAGCTTCCTGGCCACCAGGCGGTTGTCAGCCAGCTCACCAATGCGGATGGCGGCGTCGAAACCCTCGCCGATCAGGTCGACGAAACGATCGGCATACTCGGCCTCCACCATCACCTGCGGGTAGGCCAGCACGAAATCGGCCAGCATCCCGCTCAACCAGCGCCGGCCCATGGCTGCCGGCAATGCCAGGCGCAGGCGCCCACGTACCGTCGCCGCCCCTTCGGCCGCTTCCTGTTCGGCCTCGGCGATCAGCCGGTTGGCCTCGCGCACCTTGGCCACCAGCCGCTCGCCTTCATCGGTAAAGCGCAGTTGCCGCGTGCTGCGCTCCACCAGGCGAATGCCCAGGCGCACCTCCAGTGCACTCAGGCGCTTCGACAGCACCGTGGGGTGGCGCTCCAGCTGCCGCCCGGCAGCGGCAAACGAGCCCTGCTCGTGCAGCGCCAGCAAGGTGGCAAGTTCATCGGCGCGGCGGCTGTCGAAGGCATCCATGGCAAGGCTCGGCACAAGGCAGTAGGGGTGGAAGTCGGGTATCAGGCAGTAAGGACCAGCGCGCCCTCCGACTGCCCTTGCTCCAGGTCCCCGTGGGCCCTGGCCGCGTCGGCCAGCGGGTAGGCACGCCAGACCCGAGGCTGGATGATACCCTCGGCGACCGCCGCCAGCACATCGGCGGCGCGCTGCTGGTACTCATCGACCGTGCGGGTGTGCGCTGCCAGCGAGGGCCGGGTCAGGTACAGCGAGCCCTTGGCGTTGAGCGTGGCAACCTCGATGGCCGCCGGCGCGCCGGAGGTGCCGCCGAACGACACCAGCAAGCCACGCACCCGCAGGCTGTCCAGCGAGGCTTGCAGCGACACCTTGCCGACACAGTCATAGGCCACGTCCACGCCCTGGCCCTGGGTCAGCTCGCGGACCTGGCCGGCCAAGGTTGCCGCGTCGAACACCAGCACATGGTGGCAACCCGCTGCCTGCGCCCTTTCCACACTCTGCGGCCGTGATACCACGCCGATCACCGTCGCCCCCAGGTGCCGCGCCCAAGGCGCCATCAGCTGGCCCAAGGCACCGGCGGCACCGTACAACAATACTTGGCTACCCGGGCCCACGGCATAGGTGGTCTTCAGCAGGTACTGCGCCGTGATGCCCTTGAACAGCACGGCGGCGGCGGCCTGGTCATCCAGCTGCGGCGGCAGCTTGATCAGGCGCTCGGCCGGGTACAGGCGGCCGCTGGCGTAACCGCCAACCGGGCCCATGGCATAGGCGACCCGGTCGCCCACCTGCAGATCATGTACCCCTTCGCCGACGGCAGCGACCCGCCCAGCCCCTTCCAGCCCCAGCCCGGAAGGCAAGTCCAGTGGGGCACCGCCCTTGCGCTGCAACAGGTCGAGCGGGTTGACACCCATGGCCGTCTGTTCCAGCCAGACCTGGCCGGGCCCTGGGGCTTGTGCGTGCAAGTGTTCAAGCTGCATGACATCGGCAGTGCCGGTGCTGTTGAGAACGATACGGGTAGCCATGATCGAATCCTGTTGGATGGGTGTTCGAGTCAGGCTAATCAGGCGGGGAAAGTTGAACAATCAGGCGGGATGCAGATGATTTATGCACCCCTTGCAGCAATTCGCTCAGTGCCTCAGCACCCGGTCAGCGCTACAGGCCGACGCTCGCCGGCAAAGTGTCGCGATGGGCCGCAACGCGGCCCCGACAATGTCAGCCATGATGCCGAAATCCTGGGCCCTCGACAGCCCTGGGCATTTGTTAAGCTGATGAAAACTGCCAGACACAACCAAGACCATTCGCACCATGGATGAACTACGCAAGATCGACCTCAACCTGCTGCTCGCCCTGCACGCCCTGCTGAGCGAAAAGCACGTGACCCGCGCCGCCCTGCGCCTGCACCGCAGCCAACCGGCGGTAAGCCACGCCCTGGCGCAGTTGCGCAAGCACTTCGACGACCCCTTGCTGGTGCGCCAGAACGGCCGCATGGCCTTGACCGCCCGCGCCCAATCGCTGGCCAAACCGCTGCACGACGCCCTGGGCAACCTCAACGGCCTGCTGGCCGCCCCACAGTTCGAACCGGCCAAGGCCCAGCGTCGCTTCAGGCTCTCGCTGTCCGACTATTCCTCGCGGATCATCCTGCCACCCCTGCTGCGCCATCTGCGCCAGGTCGCGCCCGGGGTGGACCTGGCCATCAGCCAGGCCAGCCGCGAAACCATGCTGGCCCAGTTGCTCGATGGTGAACTGGACTTGGCCCTGGGCATCTTCCCGGACCTGCCCCAGGCGATCACTGCGCAGCCGCTGTTCACCGACAGCTTCATCAGCGTTGCCGACCGCCAAGTGCTGCCGGCCAGCGGCGGCCTGGCCCTGGCCGACTGGCTGGCCCGCCCGCATGTGCTGATGGCCATGCACCCGGATGCCTTCGATGAAATCGAACGCGCCCTGGCCGCGCAAGGCCTGCGTCGGCGGATTGCCCTGGCCTTGCCGCACTGGAGTGCGGCAGTCGAAGTGCTGGCCGGCACCGACCTGGTCCTGACCGTGGCCAGCCGCGCGGTGGGCTCGCTGCACCAGCACAGGACATTGCGCCAGTTCGAGCCGCCACTGGCGATTCCTTCGTTCGATTACCAGCAAGCCTGGCATAGCCGCAAGGACGACGACCCCGGGCATCGCTGGCTGCGGGAAACCGTGTGGGCGTGCAGCCAGCCGGGGCGCTGATCAGCCTTCCGGCTGTTTCACCACGGCAGTGGCACTGGCCGGCGTGCCTGCTGCCCAGGTGCCCTGCACCAGCAGCACGCCGCAGAGGATCAGCACCACACCCGCCAACCTGGCCAGGTTGAGCGGCTTGCCCCCCAACCCCATCACCCCGAAGTGGTCTGCGACCACCGCCGTGATGATCTGCCCCGCCACCACCAGCACCAGGAAACCCGCTGCGCCCAGCCTGGGGGTGAGCGCCGCGGCACCGGCCACGTACAACGCCCCGAGCACACCGCCAACCCACAGCCACCAGGGCCCCTGCAAGGCCTTGCCCATGTCCGGCGCCGGCACCCTGAGGATCAGCAGTGCGGCGATCACTACCAGCGAACTTACCGTCAATGACGTGAACGCACCCCACAACCAGTGCCCCAGCGCCCGGCCGACGGCGGCATTACCCGCAGCCTGGAACGGCAGCACGGCACCGGCAAGCAACGCCAGGGCAAAGGGAAGCACCAGAAGGCACAAGGTCTTGCTGAACATGGCAGTCCTCATTCGTGACAGATGTTCAGGCGATGATCGGAAAATTCCCTTTATCCATGGAAATCGAAAGTGTGCACGCATGCTATTCGCCACATGGATACCAGCCAATTGGGCTAGGATGCTGCGCAGCCTCGGCGCCCGCGGCCTGAGCCGGCGGGTTCACGGCTGAGGCCAGACCAAACCGTATGTGATGGAGCACATTCGATGACAGATGAACGTACAACCCTGATCGACCATGGGCAGTTGCCCACCCGCAACCTGGCCGAATGCCTGGCAGTGGATCAAAGGACCTTGGTCAGTGCACTGGCAGGCCAGTTGCCCGACACGCTGATCGAACAACTGGCTACCTGCGCCGAAGAAACATGCTCGCAGGGCCTGTCAAAAAAAATCACGGGGATCGGCCTTGCCCTTGGGCAGTGGCTGGAACCCGCACCTGCGCCCCAGCGCCAGCAGGTGTTGGAGCAGTGCAGTGCACACAGCTCCGATACGGTGCGCAGCTGGGCGGCCTTCGCCCAGGCGCACCTGTCGCGCACGCTCGATCTCGAAGCCGCATTGCTGGCCCAGCTGCATTTTGCTCGCGATGAACATTTTGGTGTGCGCGAATGGGCCTGGATAGCCCTGCGCCCGCGCCTGGCTCAAGCGCTGGATGATGCCCTGGCCCTGCTTGCCCGACATGCCGGCGACAGCAACCCACTGGTACGACGCTTCTGTATCGAGGTGCTGCGCCCACGTGGCGTCTGGTGCGAGCACATCGCCGCACTCAAGCAAGCGCCCGAAGTGGCCGAGCCACTGTTGGTGCCGCGCCTGGCCGAAGCAGACAAGTATGCCCAGGACTCGGTTGCCAATTGGCTCAACGATGCCAGCAAGACTCGGCCCGATTGGGTGATACAGCTGTTCGAACGACATCCGCCGTCATGCAAGGCATCACGGCGGATCCATGCGCGGGCAACTCGTAGCCTGCCCCAATGAAGGGTCAGCGCGAGGTTTCGACGCGCAGCACTTCGGTGTAGATCGCGTCGACCGTCTGGCCGACCTTGAGGTTCTTCATGCGTGCCTGCAGGTCAGGGTTCTCGACCTTGACCACCTGCAGCTTGCCCTCCGGCGGCAACAGGCTCACCTCATGCGTCTTGAGGTCGATCTTCTTGATCTGCGAGGTCACCTTGACCTGGCGGAACGCCTCGCCGCCCGGGTTGGGGTTGTCCGCCGTGGCGCGAATGGTACCGGACTCTTCAGTCGCCTTCGGTGCACCGCCCACTTCGGGATTGAGCACATAGGCCACAGCACGGGTCACGTAGATGTCGACCTGGTCCCCCACTTTGAGGTTGGGCAGCGCCTTGGCCTTTTCCGTGAGCTGGAAGGTCACATCCTTCTTGGCGTCGGGGCCTTTCACCGTGACCTGGCGGCTGGCCAGGTCGATGGCCGTGACCTGCGTGGTGACGTGGCTTTCCAGCGCCTCGCTACCAATGGGAATACCGGCAGCCTGCACCGTGAAGCTGGCGGCGGACGCCAGGGTGGCAAGAGCAACAGCACGAGCGAGAGAACGAATCGGATTCATAGGCCTGCTTCCATGTGATCAAGACCGGATGGGGGCGTGAAATGTTCACGCGCCAACAAGCATAGCCCTTGCCTGGCACATTGCCGGCCCTCCCCCTTGCGACGCGTTTTGTCGTTTTTTTTGCCACGAGCGCCCTTGCAACAGCAAATGCGAACTCTTTACACTTGCTTTACATTTACAAATCATTACTATTCGTGACCTCCAAATACAACAAAGAGTCACCTGTAATGGCAAAAAAGTCTGTTGCCCCAGCATCCATTTCCATGCTGGGCCTGTTGGTTGTGCCTGCGGTTCACGCAGCTGTCCAACCTGAATCGCAGGGTTCCCTCGCCTTACCCGCCACTGCCGTCACCAGCGCCTACGAGCAGCAAAGCTACAAGGCCAGCGAAAGCCGCAGCGCCATGAAGATCGACGCCCCGCTGCGCGACATCCCGCAAACCGTCAACGTCGTGCCCGAAAGCGTGATCAAGGACCAGGGTGCGCAGTCCATGGAAGACGTGCTGAAGAACGTGCCCGGCGTCGGCCTGTCCAACGGCGACGGCCAGCGTGACCAGGTGACCATTCGCGGCTTCAGCGCCATTGGCGACATGTACATCGACGGCGTGCGCGACGACGCCCTGTACTTCCGTGACCTGTCCAACATCGAGCGGGTCGAGGTGATCAAGGGCCCTGCCGCCGTGCTGTATGGTCGTGGCTCTTCGGGCGGTCTGATCAACAGCATCAGCAAGAAGCCGAGCTTCACGCCCAAGCGCGAAGTCGGCATGAGCTTCGACAGCGAAGGCAAGCGCCGCACCCAGTTCGACACCGGCTGGGCCGACCCGCAAAGCAACCAGGCCTACCGCGTGACCGGTGCCTTCGAAGACAGCGACACCTTCCGCGACGATGGCTACATCGACCGCAAGGCCATCGCGCCGTCGGCCTACTTCCGCCTGTCCGACGACCTGGAACTGAACCTGGGCGCCACCTATCTGTACGACAAGCGCCTGATCGACTTCGGCATCCCGGCGCTGGGCAACCGCCCGGTAGATGTGGACCGCGACAAGCGCTTCGGCTCCGGCGATGCCGACCAGGACTACGCCCGCAGCGAGGTGTTCTCGCTGACTGCCAGCCTGGACTACCGCATCAACGACGACTTCACCCTGACCAACACCAGCCGGTACTACCGCTACGACCTGGACCGCAACAACACCTTGGCCGACAGCAGCCCGACGCGCTTCGTCACCGCGCCTGACGGCGAACTGCTGGTCAAGCTCAACCGTGGCAACGTCGCCCGCGACGAGTACGGCATGTTCAACCAGACCGAACTCAAGCAACAGGCGCAGCTTGCCGGCATGCAGCACAACCTGCTGTATGGCGTGGAAGTGGGCTTCCAGGACAAGTACCAGCGGGTGCTGAGCCAGAACAACGTGGCCCAGGTGCCGGTGTATCGCGACGCCCTGGTGCCGGTGCCGGAGCACGCCGCCAACCTGTCGTCCAAGGGCACCAACTTCCAGCAGACCACCGGCCTGTACGTGCAGGACATGATCGAGTTGAACGAGCACTGGAAGGCCCTGGTCGGCGTGCGTTATGACATCTTTGGCCAGGAGTACGACGACGACCGCGCGCAGAACGTAGACCTCGACCGTACAGACAAGACCTGGAGCCCACGTGCCGGCCTGGTCTACCAGCCGGATAACATCCAGTCCTACTATGTGTCGGTCAGCCGCAGCTACCAGCCTTCGGGCGAAGTATTCGCGGTCAGCCCGACCAACCAGCACCTGGAGCCGGAAGAAACCACCAACTACGAAATCGGCGCCAAGTGGGACCTGCTCGACAGCCGCCTGTCGCTGACCGCAGCGGTATTCCGCCTCGAGCGCACCAACATGAAGACCGCCGACCCGGCCAACCCCAACCTGACCGTGCTGGCCGGCGAGCAGCGCACCGACGGCTTCGAGGCCACCGTCAGCGGGCAGCTCACGGACAAGTGGCAGATCTACGCCGGCTACGCCTACCTGGATGCCGAGATCACCAAGTCCAACAGCAAGACCAACGGCGTTGCCAACGAAGGCCAGACCCCTACCCTGACGCCGCGTAACAGCGCCAACGTCTGGCTGGTGCGTGCCCTGACCCCGGAATGGCGCGTGGCCGCCGGCGCCAACTACGTCGACGAGCGCTACACCGCACTCGACAACGTGGTGGTGATGCCGGGCTACACCACCTTCGACGCCGCGCTGCTGTACAGCGTGCCGCAGTGGGACGCCGCACTGCGCCTGAAGAACGTGTTCGACCGCGACTACTATGCCTCCGCGCACGGTTCGGTTGACCTGATCACCCCGGGTGCACCGCGTACGCTGGAAGCCAGCTTCAACTACCGCTTCTGATCGTTGCCCCAGGCGCAAGGCCTTGCCATGGTGCAAGGCCTTGCGCTGCATCTGGTGCAACGCAAGCGTTCACCGCTTCGCTTGAATGCAATATCCTGTGCAGAGTATGGCAGCGGTCTTGCCGGTGTTCGCGGCGGGGAGTCCTGCGCCTCGGTAAGGAGAGCATATGAGCAGTAAACCGATTCGCCCCTACACGTCCTGGGCGCTGACCACCCTGCTTGCCTTCAGCCTGGCACTCACCGCCGGCTGCTCCAGCAAAGCCAGCAAGGCCAGGTACGCGACGCCCGCAACGGGCTCCAACTGCTTCGCCAAAGCCGTGCCCACCACCGGCGAAGGCGGCCTCGCGTGGGGCAATACGCTGAGCATTGCCCGGCAGAAATCGCTGAACAACTGCGTGCGTTATGCAAGCCGGTCAGGGGGCACACCGAAGACTTGCCAGGTGGTGATGGCCAAGTGCAAGAACTGAGCACTTGGCCCGTGGGCTCAACCTCGAATGATCACCACTTCAAGGTACTCACTCGGCACCACCAACGACGACGCGCCGCCCACATTGCTTTCATTCAGCAACTGGGTCAGATCCCGCTCCAGCGCCCCGGCCGCCTCCGGCTCCAGCGAGGCAAACGCCTTGTGCACCGGCCCATACCAGGTGCGGAACACCTCGATGAAATGCGCCGCCGAGCGATAGCGGAAGTTGAAGTGCTGGCGGCTGACCTTCAATTCGCCCAGCGCCCCCTCGAACATCACGCGCAACTGTTCTTCATCACCCCAGCGTGAAGGCGGCAGAGCCCCGGCTGGTGGCGGTACATGCCGCCCGAGGGTCTTGAACATCTGCCCGACGAACCCTTGCGGGGTCCAGTTAGCCAGGCCGATCCGGCCACCGGGCCGGCACACCCGGCCCAGTTCACGCGCGGCCCGGGCCTGGTCGGGCGCGAACATCACGCCGAAGGTGGACAGCACCGCATCGAATGTTCCATCGCCAAATGGCAGCGCTTCGGCATCGGCGGTCTGGAACACCACATTGAGGTGCTCGGCCCGCGCACGTTCTTCACCGCGCTTTAGCAGCTCGGGCACGTAGTCGGTGGAGGTGACGCGGCAGCCGCGCCGGGCAGCAGCCAAGGTGGCATTGCCGTTACCGGCGGCGACATCCAGCACCTGCTCGTCCCAGCGCAGGTCACAGGCTTCGGCCAGGCGCTCGCCAACCAGTTGCAGGGTGGTGCCGATTACCGCGTAGTCGCCACTGGCCCACGCGGCTTGCTGACGGGCTTTGAGGGCATTGGTATCCAAAGGGGTGCTCATGGTCTGCGCCTTCTTGTTGTGCGCGGCCGAGGTCCTTCTGGCGGTCAACGCGCCATGGATCGAGGGGATGGGAGCAAAACGCTACGCGCCTGGCAGGCGAAGCGGCAAGAAATAATAAGCGGTGAAACAAGATCGATTTGGTGTAAACACCAGAGATAAAAGGCATATGAGCTCTATTGGCTCATGCTACCCCTGTGGGAGCGGCCTTGTGTCGCGAAAGGGCCGCACAGCGGCCCCAGCAATATTCGCGTCACCGCAGAAATCCTGGGGCTGCTACGCAGCCCTTTCGCGACACAAGGCCGCTCCCACAAGGCCTTGCGTTCTGCGGGGGGGAAAGAATACCTGTCAGATATCAGGCGAACTTGGCCCGGGCCGCGTGCAGCTTCTTGTAGCTTTCGATCAGGCGCAGGTGGCGATCGAGGCCTTCGAGCTTCATGCTGGTCGGGGTCAGGCCATGGAAACGCACGCTGCCGTCCACCGAACCCAGCACCGCGTCCATGCGCGGGTTACCGAACATGCGGCGGAAGTTGGCTTCGTAGTCGTCCATTTCCAGTTCGTCGTCCAGCAGCACTTCCAGCACCACGTTCAGCGCCTGGTAGAACAGGCCGCGCTCGACGGTGTTGTCGTTGAACTGCAGGAACGCCTCGACCAGTTCCTTGGCGTCCTCGAAGCGCTGTACCGCCAGGCAGATCAGCAGCTTCAACTCGAGAATGGTCAGCTGGCCCCACACCGTGTTCT
Organism: Pseudomonas sp. PsB; assembly: GCF_043658375.1. Classification (NCBI taxonomy): domain Bacteria; kingdom Pseudomonadati; phylum Pseudomonadota; class Gammaproteobacteria; order Pseudomonadales; family Pseudomonadaceae; genus Pseudomonas; species Pseudomonas sp. PsB. Next base: position 47,829 of record NZ_JBIGLU010000026.1, read on the forward strand.
CGTCGAACTCCACGCCGATCAGCGTGGTGATGGTGGTGTAGTCATCCACATCGCAGTTGTCCAGGCGCTTGAGCAGCAGCTTGAGGGAACGGTTGTCCAGGCTGTGCAGGTTGAGGATGTCGGCGCGGAACGACAAGGCGCGGTTGGTGTTGTCCCAGATCAGGTCCTCGACCGGGTAGATCTCCGAGTAACCCGGCACCAGGATGCGGCAGGCGGTGGCGCCAAGGTTGTCGTACACCGCCATGTACACTTCCTTGCCCAGGTCCTCGAGGATGCCGAACAGGGTCGCGGCTTCCTGCACGTTGGAGTCCTCGCCGTGGCCGGAGAAGTCCCACTCGACGAACTCGAAGTCGGCCTTGGCACTGAAGAACCGCCACGACACCACGCCACTGGAGTCGATGAAGTGCTCGACGAAGTTGTTCGGCTCGGTCAGCGCGTGGCTTTCGAAGGTCGGTTGCGGCAGGTCGTTCAAGCCTTCGAAGCTGCGGCCCTGCAGCAGTTCGGTGAGGCTGCGCTCCAGCGCCACTTTCAGGCTCGGGTGGGCACCGAACGAGGCGAACACGCCACCGGTGCGTGGGTTCATCAAGGTCACGCACATGACCGGGAACTCGCCCCCCAGCGACGCATCCTTGACCAGCACCGGGAAGCCCTGCTCTTCCAGGCCCTGGATGCCGGCGACGATAGCCGGGTACTTGGCCAGCACTTCCTGCGGCACATCCGGCAGGCACAGCTCGCCTTCGAGGATTTCACGCTTCACGGCGCGCTCGAAGATTTCCGACAGGCACTGCACCTGCGCCTCGGCCAGGGTGTTGCCGGCGCTCATGCCGTTGCTGAGGAACAGGTTCTCGATCAGGTTGGACGGGAAGTACACCACCTGCTGGTCGGACTGGCGCACGAACGGCAACGAACAGATGCCGCGCGCGGTGTTGCCCGAGTTGGTGTCGTACAGGTGCGAGCCACGCAACTCGCCGTCCGGGTTGTAGATTGCCAGGCAGTGCTCATCGAGGATCTCGGCCGGCAGCGCATCGCGCGGGCCGGGTTTGAACCACTGCTCGTTCGGGTAGTGCACGAACGACGCGTTGGCCAGGTCCTCGCCCCAGAACTGGTCGTTGTAGAAGAAGTTGCAGTTCAGCCGCTCGATGAACTCGCCCAGCGCCGAGGCCAGTGCGGCCTCCTTGGTCGCGCCCTTGCCGTTGGTGAAGCACATCGGCGACTGGGCGTCGCGCACATGCAGCGACCACACGTTGGGCACGATGTTGCGCCACGAGGCGATCTCGATCTTCATCCCCAGCCCGGCGAGGATGCCCGACATGTTGGCGATGGTCTGCTCCAGCGGCAGGTCCTTGCCGGGGATGTAGGTGCTGGTGTCCGCCACCGGCATCAGCAGGCCCTGGGCATCGGCATCGAGGTTGTCGACCACTTCGATCACGAACTCGGGGCCGGTCTGCACTACCTTCTTCACGGTGCAGCGGTCGATGGAGCGCAGGATGCCCTGGCGGTCCTTCTCGGAAATGTCCTCGGGCAGCTCGACCTGGATCTTGAAGACCTGGTTGTAGCGGTTTTCCGGGTCGACGATGTTGTTCTGCGACAGGCGAATGTTTTCGGTGGGGATGTCGCGGGTCTGGCAGTACAGCTTGACGAAGTAAGCCGCGCACAAGGCCGAAGACGCCAGGAAATAGTCGAACGGCCCCGGGGCCGAGCCATCACCCTTGTAGCGGATCGGTTGGTCGGCGATCACCGTGAAGTCGTCGAACTTGGCTTCGAGACGGAGATTGTCGAGAAAATTGACCTTGATTTCCATGCGGGATTACCGTGATTTAAGCGTGCAAAACGAAATTGGCCGGCATTATCCGGGTTTTCGCTGCGGAAGTCCTCTTCAACTCCGAACGCGGTCTTTATTTGTGGGAGCGGCCTTGCGTCGCGAAAGGGCCGCTAAGCGGCCCCAGGATTTCAGCAACATGCAAGATTGCCGGGGCCGCTTTGCGGCCCTTTCGCGACGCAAGGCCGCTCCCACAGGTACTCCACTTGTCTCTGATTTAGCGAAACGCCTGTAGGGGCCGACACAGACTTGCGCATTTCACCGAATTGCTTGCCTGATCCTCTGAACCTGCCCCCGCCAGCAGACCAGCGGTCACCCCGCTGTGCTAGCGTTTCTGCACTGGGGAGCACCGTATTCCCCGATCAGAAGAAACCAAGCGACAGCAACCGTTGACGGGCAGGTGAACCATGGAACTACGCATCAACCAGAAGACCTACCAGGTCGAGGCAGACGCCGACACGCCCCTGCTGTGGGTGATCCGCGATGACCTGGGGCTGACCGGCACCAAGTATGGCTGCGGCCTGGCCCAGTGCGGCGCCTGTTCGGTGCTGGTGGACGGCAACGTGGTGCGCGCCTGCGTCACCCCGGTGGCCGGCGTGGTCGGGCGCGAGGTGACCACCATCGAGGCGATCGAGGCCGATGCCGTCGGCAAACGGGTGGTCGCGGCCTGGGTCGAGCACCAGGTGGCCCAGTGCGGCTACTGCCAGTCCGGCCAGGTAATGGCGGCCACGGCGCTGCTCAAGCACACGCCCAAGCCCAGTGACGCGCAGATCGAGGCAGCCATGGTCAACCTGTGCCGCTGCGGCACCTACAACGCCATCCATGCCGCCGTGCATGAGCTGGCCCAAGGGGAGAAGGCCTGATGAACACACCTGTCGATACCCCCGCCGAACTGCTCAAGCTGCAACTGGGCGAAACGGTCAACCTGTCGCGTCGGCGCTTTCTTGCCGGCACGGCTGTCGGTGCCCTGGTGCTGGGCTTCGGCCTGCCCATGGGGTCGGCCCGCGTACAGGCAGCCGCCGCAGCAACCCCGGAGCGCGGTACCCAGGTGCCGGCGTTTCTGGAGATCCGCCCGGACGGCAAAGTACGCCTGCTCAGCCCGTTCATGGAAGGTGGCCAAGGCCCCTTCACCGCCATGGCGCAGATCGTTGGTGAAGAGCTGGACGTCGACCCGGCCAATTTCGTGGTCGACAGCGCGCCGCCCGGCGAAGCCTATGTAGTGATGGAAAACGGCATGCGCATCACTGGCGGCAGCATGTCGGTGCGCATGAGCTACCCGACCATGCGCCGCCTGGGCGCCCTCGCCCGGGCCATGCTGCTGCAGGCGGGCGCCGAGCAGCTGGGCGTGCCGGTCGAAGAACTCTCCACCACGCCGGGTAACGTGGTACATACCACGACTGGCCGCTCCATCCCCTACGGTGAACTGGCCGGGCGGGCCATGGACCTGCCGGTGCCGGACCCGGCCAGCGTCAAGCTGCGCGACCCCAGCCAGTTTCGCTGGATCGGCAAGCCGGTACGTCGCCTGGATGCCTACGACAAGTCCACCGGCAAGGCTGTGTACAGCATCGATATCAAGGTCGACGGCATGCTCCACGCTGCCGTGCAGCACGCGCCACGCCTGGGCATGACCGTTGGCAGCCTGCGCAACGAAGACCAGGTCAAGGCCATGAAGGGCGTGCATTCGGTGCATCAGCTGCCGGGTGCCGTGGCGGTGGTTGCCGAACGCTGGTGGCACGCCAAGCGCGCGGTCGAAGCCATCCAGGTGGACTGGAAGGAGCCCGCGGCCGACAGCCCGGTACGGCCAATGCCGGCCGACTTCTCCAGCGATGGCTGGCGCGAGCACCTGGCCACGGTCACGGGCCCGGCGCGCGACGACGAAAACCAGGGCGATGTGGCCGGCATGCTGGCCAGTGCCAAGACCCGGGTCGAGGCAACCTACCACAACCAGTACCTCAACCACGCCCAGCTGGAGCCGCCGTCGGCACTGGCGCGCTTCAACCCGGACGGCAGCCTGGAAGTGTGGCTGCCCAACCAGGCGCCGGACATGTTCCGTGACGACATTGCCAAGCGCACCGGCCTGGCCCCGGCGCAGATCACCCTGCATTCGCCGTTGCTGGGCGGTTTCTTTGGCCGCCACTTCCTGTACGACTCGGCCAACCCCTACCCACAGGCCATTGCCTTGGCCAAGGCGGTCGGCCGGCCGGTGAAACTTATCTGGAGCCGCGAAGAGGAATTCCTCCGAGATGTGCTGCGCCCGGTCGCCGTGGTGAAGTTCCGCGCCGGGCTGGATGCCGACGGCCTGCCGGTGGCCCTCGAAGCCGTGAGCGCCACCGAAGGCCCGACCGAAGCCATCGCTGGCAAGCAAGGCGAAAAACTCGACCCGACCGCGCTCGAAGGGCTGTCGGGCAAGTCCTACGCCATCGCCAACAAGCGCATCGCGCAGATCTACGTGAAAGGCCCGGCCATGCTCGGCTACTGGCGCTCGGTGGGCAACTCGCTGAACGACTTCTTCTATGAGTCGTTCCTCGACGAACTGGCCGACAAAGGCGGCAAGGACCCGTTCGAACTGCGCCTGCACCTGCTGCGCGACAACCAGCGCCTGACCAACCTGTTGCAGGCCGTCGCCGAACTGTCCGGCGGCTGGAAACGTGGGCCGTTCACTGCCGAGGATGGCAGCAAGCGAGCGCGTGGCGTGGCCATGGCCTCGCCGTTCGGCTCGGAGGCAGCGGTCATTGCCGAGGTGTCGATCGAGAATGGCCAGGTCAAGGTGCACGACATCTGGCAGGCCATCGACCCGGGCAGCATCGTCAACCCGGCGATCATCGAGCATCAGGTCAACGGCGCCGTCGCCCTGGGCCTGTCGCAGACGCTGTTGGAAGAAGCGGTGTACGTGGATGGCAAGCCGCGCGCGCGCAACTACGACCTGTACCCGATCCTGCCGCCGTCGCGCATGGCCAGGGTGCATGTGCGCATTGTCGAAAGCGGGGCGAAGATGGGTGGCATCGGCGAGCCACCGTTGCCCGCGGTGGCACCGGCGGTGGCCAACGCAGTCGCACAGTTGACCGGCCAGCGCGTGCGCAGTCTGCCATTGAGCCGCCATACCTTCAGCTGAGCAGACAAGGACGCCCCATGACCCACCGTTTCGCAAGAACCGCTGGCTGGCTGGCGCTGCCGTGCCTGGTCGCGGCAGGCCTGCTGGCCTGGTACGTCACCCGCGAGCCCGCCTCGCCATTTGCCGATGCGCAGGCCACCACTGCCGACCCGGCTTTGGTCAGCCGTGGCGAGTACGTGGCCCGCCTCAGCGACTGCGTGGCCTGCCACAGCCTGCCGGACGGCAAACCGTTCGCCGGCGGGCTGGAAATGGCCACCCCGCTGGGAGCAATCCACGCCACCAACATCACCCCCGACCGCGACACCGGCATCGGTGGCTACAGCCTGGCCGACTTCGACCGTGCCGTGCGTCAGGGCGTCGCGCCCGGTGGCCGGCGGCTGTACCCGGCCATGCCCTACCCGTCCTACGCCAAGCTCAGCGATGACGATGTAAAGGCGCTGTACGCCTTCTTCATGCAGGGCGTGCAACCCGTGCAACAGGCCAACCTTGCCAGCGACATTCCCTGGCCGCTGAACTGGCGTTGGCCCATTGCCATGTGGAACGGCCTGTTCGCCGCCACCACGCCATACGCCGACCAGGCCGGGCAGGATGCCCAGTGGAACCGCGGCGCCTACATCGTCCAGGGCCCTGGCCACTGTGGCAGCTGCCATACGCCACGCGGCCTGGCCTTCAACGAAAAGGCCCTGGATGACAGCGGCAAGCCGTTCCTCGCTGGTGCCCTGCTCGATGGCTGGTATGCACCGAGCCTGCGTGCCGACCCTAACACCGGGCTGGGGCGCTGGAGCGAGGCCGAGATCGCGCAGTTCCTCAAGACCGGGCGCAACCGGCATGCGGTGGTATTCGGCTCGATGACCGAGGCATTCAACAACTCCACGCAGTTCATGAGTGACGACGACCTGGCCGCCATCGCCCGCTACCTGAAGTCGCTGCCCGGCGACCCGCAACGCGACGGTGAGCCGTGGCAGTACCAGGCCGAAACGACGGCGGCGCGGCTCGACAGCCCTGGGGCGCATACCTATGTAACCCGCTGTGCGTCGTGCCACGGCCTGGACGGCAAGGGCCAGGCCGAATGGATGCCGCCTTTGGCCGGCGCTACTTCGGCACTGGCCAAGGAAGACGCCTCGGCGATCAATATCACCCTCAATGGTTCGCAGCGGGTGGTGACGGCCGGGTTGCCCGATGCCTATCGCATGCCGGCCTTCCGTGAGCAATTGAGTGATCAGGAAATTGCTGATGTGCTGGGTTTCGTGCGCAGTGCCTGGGGGAACAATGGTGGCGCGGTGAATGCCCAGGCGGTGGGCAAGTTGCGTGGGCATACCGACCCGGCCAGCAGTAGCCCGATCATTTTGCATATGCGATGAATTTGGTGGCTGTACCGGCCTCTTCGCGGGTGAACCCGCTCCCACAGGTACTGCACAGGTCTTAGGGGTGATGCAAATCCTGTGGGAGCGGGTTCACCCGCGAAGAGGCCGGTACAGCCACCCATGAACACCAGGCTTTACCGGAGTACCCATGGAAAGCATCGACCTGCTGGTCCTGCGCACCACCCGAGACTGGCTCGCCGCCGGCCACCGCACCCTGCTCGCCACGGTCGCCCGCACCTGGGGCTCTTCCCCCCGCCCAGTGGGCTCGATGATGGCCCTGCGCAGTGACGGCCGTGTGGTTGGCAGTGTTTCTGGCGGCTGCATCGAGGACGACCTCATTCACCGCTACACCAGTGCCTACGGCGGCCCCGGCATGCCCGGCGGCCTTCCCCAGGTGGTGCGCTATGGCGTCAGCGCCGACGAGGCCCACCGCTTCGGCCTGCCCTGTGGCGGCACCCTCGAACTGGTGCTGGAATTCGCCCCGTCGCTGCCACACGTGGAGCAACTGCTCGCCGGCCTCGACGGCGGCAATCTGGTACGCCGTGGGCTCGACCTGCGCAGCGGCGAGGCCAGCCTCACCGCCACCACCACGCCCGAACTGTTCAGCTTCGATGGCCAGCACATGCTCAGCACCCTTGGCCCCGGCTACCGCCTGCTGCTGATCGGTGCCGGCGCGCTGGCCGAATACCTGGCGACCATGGCCCTGTTCAATGGCTTCAGCGTTTCACTGTGCGACCCGCGCCCCGAGTACACGGCAGGCTGGAACGTTGCCGGCGTCAACCACCTGGCCGGCATGCCGGACGACGTGGTCCGCGCCTTCGCCCCAGACCTGCGCAGCGCCATCGTCGCCGTCAGCCACGACCCCAAGCTGGACGACCTGGCCCTGCTCGAAGCCCTGCACAGCCCGGCATTCTACATCGGTGCCATCGGCTCACGGCGCAACAGCCAGCTGCGCCGCGAGCGGCTGATCGAACACTTTGGCGAAAGCGAAGCGTCGTTGCAGCGCCTGCACGGCCCTATCGGCATTTATATCGGTAGCAAGACCCCGGCCGAGATTGCCGTCAGCGTCATGGCCGAGATCCTCGCGGCGAAGAACGATGTCACCCTGCCCGGCGCAGTCAGCGTGACCCGGGCCAAGGAAGCCGAGCAACTGGCCCGGTCCTTGTAGGAGCGGCCTTGTGTCGCGATGGGGCGCGAAGCGGCCCCGGCGATATCTGCGGCGAAGCTGAAAACAGGGGGCGCTGCGCGCCCCATCGCGACACAAGGCCGCTCCTACAAGGACCGCATACCAGGCTGCTATTTATTGCCAACGCTCCAGGTTTTGCTGCAACAGCTGCTCCGGCAACGCTCCGGCAACGATCTTTTCCATCTCCCTCGCCAGCGCCTCACGCAGCTTCGGCTGGTTGCAGGGCGAGTCATGCGACAGCGCCAGGTACAGCCCTTCGCTGGATATCGGTGGCTCCAGCACCTGCAAAGTGTCGGCAATCCCCAATGTGCGCGCCAGCGCCAAGCCGGGATACTGCTCGTACACCACATAATCGCTGCGCTTGTGCATCAACTTCTCGAATGCCTGCCTGGCACCGGGTACCGCTTCGAGGGTGAGGTTGGTCCTGGCGTAGTCGTCGAACTGCTGGCCGTGGCTGTTGTTGACCAGCGTGCCACCTTTGCGCCCCTTCAGGTCGGCCCATTGCCGGTAGGCAAAGGTATTGTCCTGGCGCACCCAGACAACACTTGGGGTATGCAGGAATGCCGGGGCAATGAAGTCCATCTGTTGCCGGCGGGCCTCGGTCAGGAAATACCCGGCCATCAGATCGATCCGGCCCGTGCGCACTTCTTCCTGGGCGCGCGACCACGGCCCGCCGTAGACCACCTCGATTTCCAGCCCCAGCTGCTTGCCCAGGTACTTGAGCAGGTCGGCATTGGCACCGATCAGTTGCTCGGGGTTCTGCGGGTCGCGCCACAGGTAGGGGGGGTATTCCGGGTTGCCGGTGGCAGTCAGCCGCCGGCATTCCTCATGCGCTACCGCCGCCAGCGGCAGCAGCAGGCACGGCAGCAGCAACAAGGCGTGGCGAAAGCAGCGCTCGATCATCGACAACCCTCGGCACATGTGACATCCGCAGACCCGGAGCGGTGGCCAAAGGCTGCCACATCCTGTGGTCGACTGCAGCACCCATCTGTGCGTGCTGTAGACAGTCTGGACCATGTATGGCCATCAGGTTGGCCTTTTATCGGCCAGAAGGAGCGGCCCTCGTACTTCAGGCCCCCTGCCGGCGCATCGCCAGGATCGCTGCGCCAAAACCGATGAAGGTGGTGCCCACCACCCGGCTGACCCAGCGCGACAGCGACGGCCGGGTCAGCACGCCCTTGGCCCGCGCCGCCAGCGCGGCATACAGACTCAGCGAAACCAGCGACAACGCCACGAATATCCCGGTCAGGATCAGGAACTGCGGCAGCAGCGCCGCCCCCTGGTCGATGAACTGCGGGAACAGTGCGGTGAAGAACATGGTCGCCTTGGGGTTGGTCACTGCCGTGAGGAAGGCCGACTTGTAGAGCTTCAGCGGCGTGGGCCGGACCTTGGCCACACCCTCTGCGGCGCCCTGCGCCAGCATCGGGCTCTTTTTCAGCAATTGCCGCGCCCCCAGGTAGAACAGGTAGCCCGCCCCCAGGATCTTCACGGCGTTGAACAGCATTTCGGAACTGGCCAGCAGCGCGCCCAAGCCCAGCATGGCTGCAGCAGAAAGGCAGAACAGGCCCGAACCATTGCCCAGCGACGACCAGATCGCGCTGCGCTGGCCATGGGCCAGGCTGTTGTTGATGGCCATCAGGGTGGCAGGGCCGGGGCTGGCGATCGCGATGGCAGCGACCAGGGTAAAGGCAAACAGCGAGTGAGAATCCATTTTCAGGCTCGTCAGACAATCAGGAAAGGCCGCGCACTGGGTGCGCAGGTTCAGTCGGCATTCTGCCGCTTGGCCGCCTTCTTGGCGATAGCCTTCATCCGCGTTGCCGCCCGCTGCACGGTGGCCATCTTCTCGGGGCGTTTCATGCCCCGCCATTTGCGGATTTCGTCACGGGTGCGGCCGCAGCTCACGCACAGCTCGCTATTGAGCTGGCACAGCGAGACGCAAGGGTTGTCGATGTCTTTGGCCATGCCGCCATTCAGCCGGGCATTTCTGCCCGCGCACGCTCGGCGGCGCCGTGGAACACCTGGCGCACTTCCTCGGCCTTGACCTTGCTGACCGACCTGGCGGCCAGCAGCTCGTCGACCACGCGCAAGCCCTGTTCCAGGGCGGTGGCCAGTTGCTCGGGGTCGGAGGCGTCAGCGATATCACCCAGATAAGGAGCGATGAGATACACGTAACGGTCCTGCAGCTTGAGCGCTTCCAGCGCGTCGAGGGCTTTCTGGAACCGATCGGCAGCGGCAGGGCTCATGCTCAATTTATCGAAATGAATCAGGCTCACACGGTCAGTGGCCATTTGGACGAATCTCCGTTTCCTGGTACGGCCAGGCCCACAAGCAGCAGCGCGTCTACGGTGCTCGGATGTGCAGGCCCGGGGAATGCCCATCAGGGTACCAGAACGCGAAGCAGAAAGGGCCATCGCCCCCAGAACTAAAAGTATTTGGCAGGTCGCGTAATGGACGCCCCGGGGCGTTATCGGGACAGGAGCCGCCGTTTCGTGCGCAGGATAATCCCGCCAGCAATCTCCCCGCCGAGGCAGTCATCGAACTCGGTAGCCCACACAACAACAAGCCTGCACCTGCAGGTAAGCCAGAAAGGGGCCTCATCATTCATGGCAAAGGAACACATCACCGAAACGCTCGACCTTGGCGTGACGGACCCCTCGAAAACCGCGGAAGCGCGCCAGGACCGGCGTTTCGAGGGCAAGCTCGACTGGATCGTCTTTGGTTTCACCAGCCTCCTGGCAATCGCTTTCGTCCTCTGGGGCTTCCTCAACCAGGCCAGCCTCGCCAGCAGCGCCTCCAGCGCGCAATCCTGGGTCATTCTCAACTTCGGCTGGTTCTTCGTGCTCACCTCCACGCTGTTCGTGGTGTTCGTGCTGTGGCTGGCGGCCAGCCGTTACGGCCGGGTCCCGCTGGGCCGTGATGGCGAACAGCCAGAATTCCGTACGGTGTCGTGGGTGGCGATGATGTTCAGCGCCGGCATGGGCATCGGCCTGATGTTCTTCGGCGTTGCCGAACCGCTGTCGCACTATGTGTCGCCACCGCCCGGGACGGCCACCGGGCAGTCCAGCGAAGCGATGCAGGTGGCCATGGCCACCACGCTGTTCCACTGGACCCTGCACCCCTGGGCCATGTATGCCATCGTTGGCCTGGTGATTGCCTATGGCACCTTCCGCCGCGGCCGCTCGCAGCTGATTTCCGCCGCCTTCCGGCCGTTGATCGGCAAGCATGCCAACGGCCCGCTCGGCCGCCTGATCGACATGATGGCGATCTTCGCCACGCTGTTCGGCTCGGCGGCCTCGCTGGGCCTGGGCGCGCTGCAGATCGCCGGTGGCCTGGAGTACAACGGCTGGATCGAAAGCCCCGGCAAGCTGTTCTACATCTCGATCATCACCCTGCTGACCATCGCCTTCGTCACCTCGGCGGTGTCGGGCATCGGCAAAGGCATCCAGTGGCTGTCCAACACCAACATGGTGCTGGCACTGGTGCTGGCGCTGTTCGTGTTCATGGTCGGCCCGACCCTGCTGATGCTCAACCTGCTGCCAACCTCGATCGGTATCTACGTCAAGATGCTGCCGGAAATGATGGCCCGCACCAACGCCAGCGGCGGTGAGCAGATGAACAGCTGGCTGGCCGGCTGGACCGTGTTCTACTGGGCCTGGTGGATTTCCTGGACGCCGTTCGTGGGCATGTTCATCGCCCGCATCAGCCGCGGCCGCACCATCCGCCAGTTCGTTACCGGGGTGCTGCTGGTACCGAGCCTGGTCAGCCTGGTGTGGTTCACCATCTTTGGCGGCGCGAGTATCGACGCCCTGCGCGAGGGCGCCTTCCAGCTGGCCAATGGTGCAGTCAACAGCAACCACGCGCTGTACCAGTTGCTGGACAGCTACCCGCTGGCCTCGGCGACATCGGTGCTGGTGATGGTTCTGGTGGGTATCTTCTTCGTTTCCGGTGCCGATGCGGCCTCGCTGGTGATGGGCACGCTGTCGGAACACGGCACCACCACGCCATCGCGACGTACGGTGATCTTCTGGGGTGCGCTGACCGGTACTGTTGCGGCGATCATGCTGGCAATCGGTGACCCGCGCGACCCCGGCGAGGCGCTGACCGGCCTGCAGAACCTGACCATCGTCGTGGCCCTGCCGTTCGTGGTGGTGATGGTGCTGCTGTGCCTGGCGCTGTACCGCGACCTGCGCAAGGACCCGATGATGCTGCGCCACCTGCGCGGCAACGAACTGATCGAGAAGGCCGTGCTGTATGGCGCGGTGAAGCATGGCGAAGAGTTCTACATCGTGGTGCAGGAGAAGAAGACTTCGGCCAAGCCGGCGTCGGCAGAGGCCGAGGTGACCGGCAACTGATCGGGCAAGCCTTTGGAACCGGGGCTGCCTTGCAGCCCTTCGCGGGCATGCCCGCTCCCACAGGGACCGCGAAGCGGTCCCCGGTTGCCCAATCAATCGCGCAGGAAGCTTTTCTCGAACGGGTAATGGGTCAACAGCTCATACCCGTCCTCGGTCACCAGCAACTGGTTCTCCAGCTTGATCCCGTCACGCCCACCCACTTCGCCCACATAGGCCTCCACGCACAAGGCCATGCCCGGCTGCAGTTCGCCTTCGTAGCCATAGGACTCGAGGTCTTCCGGGTAACGAATGCTCGGGTACTCGTCGCATAGCCCCACCCCATGGAACATCACGCCGTAACGCTGCGCGCGGCAGCTCTCGGGCAGGCGGTGGCCGTTGCGGGTGAGTTCGGTGAAGCGCACGCCAGGCTTGACCATTTCGGCGTTGACATGGATGTGCTCATGGGCAATGCGGTACAGGCGCTTCTGCTCTGCCGTGGGCTCCAGGCCACCGCAGATCCAGCTGCGCGACATGTCCACGCAGAAGCCATATACACCAATCAGGTCGGTGTCGAACGACAACAGGTCACCATCACCGAGCACCCGTGGGCCGGACTCCTGGAACCAGGGGTTGGTACGCGGGCCAGAGCTGAGGATGCGGGTTTCGATCCATTCGCCGCCGCGGCGGATATTGCCGCTGTGCAGCGCCGCCCACACATCGTTCTCGGTGGCCCCGGCACGCATGGCCTGGCGCATTTCGGCCACCGAGGCTTCGCAGGAAGCCACGGCGCAGCGCATGGCGAGGATTTCGTCGGGGCCTTTGATCAGCCGGGCGAATTCGGTCACTTCCTGGCCATTGTGCACCTGTACGCCGAGCGCATCGAGGGCGCGCAGGCCGGCGACTTCGATGCGGTCCACGGCCAGGCGGCGGTTGTTGCCGACATGGGTGCGCAGCAGTTCGTCGACCTGGGCGCAGAAGCGCCGGGCATGTTCCTCGGTGCGGTCACCGGTTTCGAAATAGAAGAACGAAGCGCCACTGCGCAGTTCGCTGACCAGCGGCAAATGCGCAGACAGGTGATCGCAGCCATGGAAGTCCCACAGCACCACATGGCCGCTGGCGGCGACGAAACAGGCACGCGCGGGATTGTGGGTGGTCCACAGCTGCATGTTGGTGGTGTCGGTGGCATAGCGGATGTTCAGTGGGTCGAACAGCAGGATGCCACCGAGGTCGCGGGCCACCAGCTGCTCGCGGATACGCTGCAGGCGGTACTCGCGCATGGTTGGCAGGTGCGGCGCCTGCAGGCCGAGGGCAGCCCACTCGGCAAAGGCCAGCGGCGTAGGGCCGATTTCGGTGCGGTCGTTGTCGTCGACCGAACCGTCGGCCTTGAAAGCAGCAGCGCGTTGGCGCGACGGGTCGATACGGCGGGCATTGGCGGGGATCGAGAACGGCGATGTCATCATGGCGTGCGGATTTCCTGGTTCTTGTTGTCTGGAAAACAGCGATGCATCGGGGTTGGCGTACGCTTCATCGTGCGTTGATGCGCCTGCTCGCTCGATCAGTCCCTTTGAATGAACAGCGGAGCCCCCAGTTGCTACCCGAGTCTAGGGCGGGGCTGCGAGCCGATACATCGACATTTTCTAGGGCTTATTGATTACAAAAACTCATGGTCAACCACGCCCACCCCGATCAGCCCCCCGATCAAGATGCCTTCACTGCCGTAATCAGCCCTTCAACGCCGCCTCTATCCTGGCCACATCGATCTTGCCCATCTGCATCATGGCCTCGAACGCCCGCTTGGCCGCCGCCCGGTCGGGGTGCCCGATGGCTTCGATGAGGATGCGCGGGGTGATCTGCCACGAAATCCCCCATTTGTCCTTGCACCAGCCGCAGACGCTGGCCTCGCCGCCATTGCCGACAATGGCATCCCAAAAGCGGTCGGTCTCGGCTTGGTCCTCGGTGCTGACCTGAAATGAAAACGCCTCGCAGTGCGTGAAGGCCTTGCCTCCATTGAGCCCCACGCAGGGAATGCCCATGACGGTGAATTCGACCGTGATCACGTCGCCCTCCTTGCCCGACGGGTAATCACTCGGTGCCTTGTGCAGCGCGATTACCTTGCTGTCGGGGAAGACACTGGCGTAGAAGTTCGCTGCCTCTTCGGCATCATTGTCGTACCAGAGGCAGATGGTGTTCCTGGCAGTCATGGTCTTGCTCCATGAATGAATGTGAACTCCAGAGTCTAGCCCCGGCAAGCAGGGTGAATTCAGAGGATCGACAAGGGGTACTCCACGACATTTTCCTCATTGGCAATGCAGCAAAGCCAAGCCGGGCCCTGCAACATCCTGCAGACATTTCCGACGTCAGGTAGTGAACCCGCCTACAAAAAAACGGTCTTTCGCTGACGGTCAACTCACCGACCGGTTCATCGGCCCAGTCACCGGGCCTACTTTTGTCCTGTTTCAGCGAAGACCCAACATGCCCGATTCCCGCCCAACTGCTTCCGCCCTCACTGCCCTGCGCGGCGGCCTGATCGCCACCTTGGTGGCCCTTGCCGCACCGGTGCACGCCGAAGAGCCTGCCAGCGACGCACGCTGGGTCAGCGACAGCCTGAGCACCTATGTGCGCAGCGGCCCCACCGATGGCCACCGCATTGTCGGTACGCTCAAGTCCGGGCAGAAGCTGACCCTGATCGGCAGCCAGGGCAACTACAGCCAGGTGCGCGGGCAGAACGGCGATGTGGTGTGGATTCTCAGCAACGACCTGCAGTCAGTGCCAGGTCAGAGCGAGCGCCTGCCGCAGCTCGATGCCCAGGTCGCGGACCTGACCGGGCAGTTGAAGAACATCGACGACAGCTGGAAGAGCCGCGTGCAGGGCATGCAGGAAACCCTGGATTCACGCAAGAAGCTGATCGACGAACTGGAGGCGCGCAACAAGGCGCTGAATGAACAGCTCGGCCAGAGCCAGTCGCAGCTGCGCGATACCCAGGCCCGCCTGGGGGACGAGAACAAGCAGGTGATGATGCGCTACATGGTGTATGGCGGCAGCATTGCCGGCGCGGGCTTGCTGGCGGGGCTGATCCTGCCGGCGCTGACCCGTGGGCGCAGGAAGAATGATCGCTGGTTCTGACTGGGCTTTCCTGCACTGGCCTCTTCGCGGGTAAACCCGCTCCCACAGGTACCGCGCTGGCCTTGAGCCTGTTGGAGATGCTGTGGGAGCGGGTTTACCCGCGAAAGGGCCAGGAAGCGCTTATCTGCTACGTGCCTTGTTGTAGATAGTCTTGGCCTGGTCGGCCGAGGCCTGACACTGCTTCATATCACCCTTGCTCTGAGCATCCTTGGCATTTTGCAGGTGGACTTTGAAGTCATGGGCCATGCCGCCATGCATTGCCTGGCCACTGGCCTTGTCGAAATCCTCAAGTTCCTTGATCTTGGCCGCACAGTTGCTCGCCGGGTCTGCGTGTGCGGCAAAACTGAGGACCGAGGCAATCACCAGCAAGGGTATGCATTTCGTGGATTTCATGGAGCGTTCTCCTGGAAAACCTGAAGGGTCGTCGAGATGACATTGGCTCGACGCAGCAAACAGCATAGTCGGCCATACGCCCCAGCGCCTCGGCTCGGCCCGGGGGCTATGCCCCCTCGGCAAACAGGAAATCGATGAACACCCGCACCCGCAGCGGCATGTGCCGGGCCTGGGGGTAGATCAGCATGAACGGCCGCGAAGTGCCGCCAAACTCGGCGAGCACTTCCACCAGTTCGCCACTGGCCAGTGCGTCCTGCACGGTAAAGCGATAAGCCTGCATCAGCCCGCCGCCATGACGCACCAGCGTGGCGGTGGCGAGGAAGTCGCCCAGGCAGGTGAACCCACCCTGGGTTTCGATCTCCACCTGCTGGCCATCCTGAAGGAAGCTCCACGGCGGGCGGCGGCCACTGCTGGGCAGTTCGAACTGGATGCACTCATGTTGCAGCAAGTCGTGTGGTGTTCGTGGCGTGCCGGCACGGGCCAGGTAGCCCGGCGTGGCCACCACCACCAGTTCGGCATCTTCCAGGCGACGCGCCACCAGCCGCGAATCGGCCGGCTCGCGACCACGAATGGCCAGGTCGAACGGTTCCTCGGCAAAGTCGACGTTGCGGTTGCTGACATGCACATCCACCTGCACCTTTGGGTAACGCTGGCGAAACCGCGGCAGCAGCGGCAATAGCCGGTGATGAGCATAGGGCGTGGGTGCACTGATACGCAGGCGGCCGCTCGGCTCGACCTGCCCGCCCGTGACCTGGCGCTCGGCCTCGACCAGCTGCCCCAGTGCCTGCCGACATTGCTGGTAATAGGCCTGGCCGGCTGCGGACAGGCGCATCTGCCGGGTGGTGCGGACGAACAGGCGCACACCCAGGCGCTCTTCCAGGCGCGCCACGCTGCGGCTGACCGCCGCCGGCGTAACGCCGGCCTCCGTGGCCGCGGCAGTGAAGCTGCCGCTGTCGGCGGCCAGGCAGAACAGCTCCAGGCTGCCCAGTTGCAGATCGTCGAAATGGCGGGTCATGACGGCTCGATTGATTATATGATGTATCGATTGAAATGCCCCGCGCCTCATTTTTCAAGTGCTGATTGCAACCTACAGTGGCTTCACACCGAGCCCATGGCTCACTTCACTGGAGATCATGCACATGAACACGCCACGCACCGTCATCATTACCGGGGCCTCGAGCGGCCTGGGTTTCGCCCTGGCCGAGGCCTTCCTCGAACGCGGCGACAACGTGGTCGGCAACGCCCGCAGCCAGGCCCGCCTTGAGCAAGCCGCCGCCCGCCTCGGCAACCCATCGCGCTTCATCGGCGTGGCTGGCGACATCGCCGAGCTGGGCACGGCGCAGCGCCTGTTCGCCAGCGCCGAGCAAGCCTTTGGCGGGGTCGACCTGCTGATCAACAACGCCGGCATCTTCATTGCCAAGCCATTTGCCGAGTACAGCGAAGCGGATGTCGACGCCCTGGTCGGCACCAACCTCAAGGGGTTCTTCTACCCGGCCCAGGAAGCGGCGCGGATCATGACCAGGCAAGGGCATGGGCAGATCATCGCCATCACCGCCTCCATCGCCTTGCAACCGGACACCCGCGTGCCAGCCCTGCTGCCGGTACTGGTCAAGGGTGGCCTGAACCAGGCGGTGAAAGGCCTGGCGCTGGAACTGGCAGCCAGCGGCGTGCAGGTGAACGCGGTGGCGCCGGGGATCATCGAAACACCGCTGCATGGCGGCAACACACAAGGCATGGGCGCGCTGTCACCCAGTGGCCGCACCGGCTTGCCACAGGATGTCGTGGATGCAGTGTTGTACCTGGCCGACTCACGCTTCGTCAGCGGCGTGATCCTGCCGGTGGATGGCGGTAGCACCGCTGGCACCTGGCACTGACAGAGGAGCGAGAACCATGCCCTATGTCCATATTCGCGTAACCGATGAAGGCGTGAGCGCTGAGCACAAGCGCCAGCTGATCGAACAGACGACCCGCATGCTGCAGCAGGTGCTGGGCAAGCCGCCGGCCAGTACCTTTGTGGTGATCGAGGAGGTACCGACCGATAACTGGGGGGTTGGCGGAGAGACAGTGACCGCGCTGCGGGCCCGAGAGCGGGGTTGAAGCCTGGGGCCGCTGTGCGGCCCTTTCGCGACACAAGGCCGCTCCTATGTATGGACTCGCCCACACTGTCTAGCTGCTTTTGAACATAGGAACCCG
>NZ_JBIGLU010000027.1:0-56675 GCF_043658375.1 Pseudomonas sp. PsB
GCTCGCGGCGGCCAAAAACGGAGAACTGAGCGGGTTACCTGGTCGATTTTGATCGACGGCCCGCTTTCAAAAGCAGCGAGGGCTGAAGTCGACCGGAAATACAGGGTTACTTCAGACCTTCCCTAGCATTAGCAGGTCGATCCTTTGAAGGCTTTCCGTTGCTGATTGGGTCAGAGGGATGGCCAGTCGAGCCAGCTCAATCCTTCCTTTGGCACACGCTTATCGAGTCAGGTGAGGCCCTAAGCGATTTGACTTGGGAAGCCTATGGACGGCGTCTGTATGATTACTTTGCCTTCCTGGAAGCCAATGGATTGGGCTGGGACGAGGAAAGCCCGGCTCACGGTCTGAGTGCTCTGTCGAGGTACAGGGATTGGTCGAGCGGAGAATTAGCACTTGATCCCGGCACGGTGAACAATCGTCTGGCCTTGATCGTGAGGTTCTACCGATGGGCTAAGCAGCGCAACCTGATAACTGTGCTGCCCTTCGGTGAGAAAAGGGTAAGAGTTGCCCAACATTCCGGTCTTCTCAGTCATATCGCTCTGCCCGGAGCCGAGAGCACGAAAGTTTCGGTGATGGTTCGCGACCGAAAGCGCTTGACCAAATTCCTGACCAAGGATCAAGTCAAGGTATGCCTTGCCCTGGATACCGATCCAAGCCACCAGATATTGTTCCACCTCATGGTGCGTACCGGCCTTCGCTCCTGTGAAGCGAGGTCTTTTCCTCTCAAATATGTGTTCAACCCCAGGTTGAAGAAGGGACTGCGCCCAAGGCAAATGATCAGTGTTGCTCTTGATCCTTCAGACATGCATATCAAGTACGACCGGCCTAGAACTATCGACGTGCCATGGTCGTTGATGGAGAGCATGTGGTCTTACTCCCTTCACCAACGAGAGGTTCGTAAGTCCAATGGTGATGGACGTGTTACCGCGCTGCTGCTGACTAATGAAGGCAGGCATTATTCAAAAGATTCCGTAGTGGACGTTATGAAGTCCTATGAAAGAAAGTGCGGTTTCTATGTTCGGGCCCACATGCTACGCCACACCTATGGGACTTATACCTTGCTTGCTCTTCGAAAAAGCAAAGAGTTTGAAGGTGAGCCATTGTTGTATGTCCGAGATAGGCTGGGGCATTCAGATGTGCAAACAACTATGATCTATTTGCATCTCATAAACCAGCTTGAAGCCCAATCCGTCCTTGCTCACGAGGACGAAATTGACATGATGTTTATGACTGATTCGGTTTCGCGTATTTGAGGTAGCACCATTGGCTCGGCAAAAAAGCTACAAGGCGGTTATGCGGTCGGTTACAAAAGGATTCGAGGCTGTCGAAGATGATATCAAGATTGACCTGCCGAGAAACCCGAGAAACCACAGGCAACTCGATCATACGAAATATTTAGGCTTGGGCTTCGACGCTTGGGCAATTCAAAGTCTTCACGTTATCAAAGCTTTGCTACAAGGAGGAAACTTCTCAGTGACGACCTTGATTGGTTACTCTACGAACGGGCTGAGATTTTTTATAAATTTCTTGAGTGGAGGTTCGGTCAAGTCGCCACCTGCAACGCCAAACAGTCTTACCAAAAGCCACTTGGATCGATACATCTCTTGGCTGAGGCTAAAATACCCTAACGGCTCGACAGCCAAGAATTACTATACTAGCTTCAAGTCGTTAGTTGTTGTTTTGGCTGAATATGGATTTATTGAAGTTAATCTTGACGATCTTTTGCCCCTCAATCCATTTCCTAATAATTCGCAGAGCACTAAAGATGCAGATCCGCTCACCTTGGGTGAAATGCAAAGGCTGATTGGCGCTTTGAAGTCAGATCTTATTGCCATCCATAAGGGTACATTCCTTGGAAATGGCGCGGAGGCGATGGCTGTATTGCTACTAATTACTGCGGCAAGGTCTGGAATCAATACTACGCCGCTCTTGGAGATGAAAAGGGATGCCCTACAGCCTCACCCATTTATTCCTAATCTCAGGTTGATTACTACCGTCAAACGTCGAGGTAAAGGCGCACAGAGCAAAACAATCCGTCAGACTAATCTGCTAGATGAGTACAGTGCTATTCCCCTGGATGGGGTGGCAGTCCTCAATAAGGCGCTGGAGATTTCTAAGCCACTCGTAGCACTGGCACCTGATGAAATATCTTCATGTGTGTGGTTATATCGCTCGGGCCAGCCTGGCCGCTCGAACGACATCGTTACCCTTACACCCGGTGCTTTATATGTCACGGCAAAAAGCATTTGTGAGCGTCATGCGCTTCAGGATGATCAAGGCAATCGGCTAAATGTCACGCTTAGTCGGCTGCGAAAGACTATGGAAAGCCGTTTGTGGAAACTGAGCGGTGGCGACATTATAGAAGTTTCCTCCGTTATGGGTCATACCCCTGGTGTCGCCGATAATCACTATTTGAAAATCAACGATGAGATCAAGGTCGACGGGGCGACATTTGTTGGGGAGGCTTTTCCGGACAAACTACGTGGCATAAACGTTATACCAACCCCACCAGGCGGCTGCAAAGATAGCCTTTACGGTAGTCTGGCACCAAAGGATGGCGTCAATCATTGTTCTGAATTCATCCACTGCCTCGGTTGCCCTAGCTATGCAATTGTAGGCACCTTGGAGGACTTATACCGGCTGTTCAGCTACCAACAATTCTTGTATGCAGAAGTCGAATACTTTCTCACGGACGAGTGGGGCGCATGGCGCAAGCGTCAGTTTGACTATATTCGATTGATAGATGATTTCACCCAGAAGTTTGATCTTGCATTGGTTTCGCAAGCAAGGGCTCAGGCTGAGTCATCTCCGCACTTGTTCTGGGCTAAAAAAATCGAGTTCATGAAGAAAAAATTGGGCGGCGAAATTTGAGCATAAGAACCACGAATGCGGTGTTAAAGGCATATGATGTCCTCATCGCACAGCCAGTTTCAGCGAATGGTCTAAGTCCCGCAGAGCGGGATGCAATCGTGATCAGCGCTATCGTTAATGAAGATGGAGAAACCTTCGTTCTTAGCAGGTTTGGCGATGCACAGTGGGATCTTCGCCCGTTTTTTGATCAGGCCAATATTGCTCATTCTTATAAATTCATCAACTGGGATATGGGCATGCCTCGGGCGCTTATTGATGACTGCAAAGCTGTTGCTTATGCTTGGTTTAAAAGAGGAATGCCTAGATCCAAACCTCCTATCGCACGGGGCATTACTACTTTCGCCGTCGTCAGCGTGATGCCTTTTGTTCGCTGGTTAAACAATCTAGGAGTTTCAAGCTTTGCAGATGTCCGTCCGATCCATGTCAGCAATTACGTTCATCATTGCAAATATGAATTGAAGTTAAGGCCTCTCCCGCTGTATGGGCGATTACGGGTTATTGATTTTCTTTGGGTGTTTTCTGTCGACACGATGTTTCCCATTCAGAGTTATCCTTGGGGTAATTCGACATTGTGGCGGATTTGTGGGGTCGCGAATGTAAAAGGGTTGGGTGCTGCCACTAAAAACGTCGGGCGAACAGATATCATTCCTCATGATGAACAATCTAGGATTTTCAACTATTGCGAAAGCATTGTCCGGGAGATGAAGGCCGAATTGGCAGTCAATGGTATTGGATATCATCCTAGTGATGAACGGATGGCAATTCGTTGCAGAGATGCTGTTCTGTATATAGTTTCAATCACTAGCGGCATGCGCAATGACGAGGCAATTGGAATTGAGGTTGGCGCTTGGCGCAAAGAGTTAAGAAATGGAATTAATTTTTGCTGGGTGACCACAGTCGAGCACAAGACAGGTAAAGGCCAAGTCGAATATCTTGTGCCAGAACTAACGATTGAAGCTTTAAGTCTTTTGGCAAAATATTCAGCACCCATCAGAAAAGAGCTGGATGAAGAGATTAGACAGCTTGCAAGCAATCGGGATTTTTCGTATTCAACTGAACATCTCCTTAGGCTCGAAAAAGCCCGAAAAGACGCGAATAAACTATTTTTGGGACGAAACACACAAGGAGGGAAAGTTCAGGAAAGCCATCATGTTGAGGCTCTCAGCGGGCAAGCATCCAATGCTGCGTTTGACCGTATAGCTAAAGCCGCTGGAAGCGATTGGCCGTTGAGGACGCATCAATGCAGGCGAACATATGCAAGATGCTTTGTAGAATCCCGTATGGGCCGCACTTCATTGATCTACCTCAAATGGCAGTTCAAACACAGCAGCATGAGTATGACCCAACTCTATGCATCCAATCCGCAGCAAGACCTGACTCTCTTTGATGAGATCTTCCAGCAGATGACAGAGTTTAAAATTGACCTGATCGAATCATGGCTCGATGATCAGCCACTGGCAGGGGGCGCTGGCGAAAAGATTGTGGAATTGCGGGCAATTCCAATCAAGGATAGAGCTGCTTTGCTTGCCCAGACCGCCCCACATGCCAACATTCGTGCGACTGGACACGGCTGGTGCATCGCCACAGAGCGGGGCTGCGGAGGTGCTGGTCTATACGAAGCCACACGGTGTCCAGGGTGCAAAAATTCGGTGATCGATGAAGTCTTCGCCAGCACTTGGCAGGACATCTACATTCAACAGCGAGAGCTGATAAAAATTGAGGATGCAGGCCCGGCTGTTAGGCAGCGCGCAGAACGCGACTTGCAGGTTGCACTAGATGTAATTACCAGCCTTGGCCTTTCTCCAGTTGAGGAAATGGAGGAGGCGGCAAATGACTAGACAGGCGGTGGGCCCTGACTCTCCTATTCGCTCCAGGTCGAAGACACTCGCCGCGCTCAACAAGGTCGTCGACGATCTCATTGCTGGTGACGGAAAGCTTTCCATCACATCCGTTGCCCGTGCCGCAGGTGTGACTCCGGGACTCATCCATAACACTTACCCAAGCATAGCGGAAAGGATTCGCAACATCGTTGGCAAGTCGGTGCGAGCCCAGCGAGACTCTAAGCATCAAGCGTTGATGAGCGAGAAAGAAAAGAACAGGGTGCTCCGTGCAGAGAATGATCAGCTTTTAGCGGAGGTAGCTCGGCTGGCTTCGGTTAACCAGCGACTAATATTCGAGATGATTCAGCTGAAGGCGGTTGCCAACGGTAAGGTCACCGCACTCCCTCTGAAACCAGGGCCCAACTAGGCCCTGATGGGGAACCCGCAGAATTCGTAAAAATCGCACGCTAACAGTTCAAGCGTCCCGGCCACGCCTGACTGTAGCTTGTTGACTGGTCAGTCTGTCTCGCGGGTAAAGCGATAGAACAAGTTCGGCTCGCTGACCACGTACAAATACCCTTCATCGTCGATGGTTACGCCTTCGGCTTGGGGTATGCCTTTCAGCAAACCAGCAAACCCCCTCGCCAAGGAGCGGAAACTCACCACCTTGCCCTCATCGGTGATTTCAATCAGCAGTTTCGACTCGTCGCTGAGCAATATCAGGTGGCCACTCTGTTGATCGAAGACGACCGAAGACAAGTCAGTGGCAAATACCTTGTCCTTTACCAAGTTGGACAGGTCGCGCACGTGCAGGGAAAAACCTCCTGCCAGGCTGGCACGAAGGCCGCCCACTTCCAGCAATTGGCGAGGGTCACGCTCCTTGGTCACAAACAAGCGATCACCTTTCAGGTCGTAGGCGAGCCCTTCAAGGCCTTTGTTGTCCGCCTTGCCAAGTGCCAAGGTCAGAGCTGGATACTGGTCTCGGCTCAATGAGCGACCGGGAGAAAGCTTACTGCCTTCGGCGAGGGGGACATCCACGATAACAAGGCTCTGCCGGCGCTCCTCGGCGATTACCAGTTGGCCGTTGCCGGCATAGGACACCGCCTCCACATCGTGGAAACCGTCCAGGCTATAGCGCCTTTCCACGTCACCGTCACGACTGAGGGCCAATAGTTCGTTTGGGCCGTTGGTAACCGCCCATAGCAGGTTCAGGTCAGGGTCGAAGGTCAGGCCCGAAAGGTTGTTGTCCACACCGGGAACCGGCTTAGCATCGAGCTCAACCCGATAGTCAGGCAGCCACACAGAGCGCTCCTGCCAATCGTCGGTGTGCCAGTGGGTCTTGATCCAGAAGTACAACCGATCATCAAGGTGATGGGTGCGGACTTGGAATACGGTAAGCAATACAAAGCACAGCAGTGCCCACATCCAGGCACTTGTTTTCTGTGTTCGGCCCAACCAGTTTTTAGCCATCAAATACATTAGAAGCCTCGTTAATTGGGACTGACGTCACGAGCTGTCATGGTTTCAATCCGACTCGGCGCGGCTCGCACAGGTGATGCACAACGGCGTGGCCGGATCGAATTCCAGGCGGCCCGAGGCGATCAACTCGCCGCATTGGTTACACCAGCCATACTCGCCCTCGTGCCAACGCTTGAGGGCCAGCTGGAGGCGGACGCGTTCATGCTGCGCCCGACTGCGGATGGCATCGTTCATCGCTTGCTGCTGGAGTGCGTCCATCCTC
Organism: Pseudomonas sp. PsB; assembly: GCF_043658375.1. Taxonomy (NCBI): domain Bacteria; kingdom Pseudomonadati; phylum Pseudomonadota; class Gammaproteobacteria; order Pseudomonadales; family Pseudomonadaceae; genus Pseudomonas; species Pseudomonas sp. PsB. Next base: position 6,433 of record NZ_JBIGLU010000027.1, read on the forward strand.
GACAGACGCCCTACCTTGCTTTGATCCAACTCCACCGATTGCGAGCGAGACTCAGCGTCTTCCAGCAACCGATCCAGCTCGGCAGCCCGCTGTTCCAGTAGGGTCTTGAAATGGGCAAGATCGAGGGCGTCGTCCATGGCCGTTAGCGCAGCAGCAACAGTGGGCCAGTGGTGGTGCGCAGCATGCTGGTCGTGGTGCTGCCGACCAGAAACTGACGGATGCGCGAATGACCGTAGGCCCCCATCACCAGCAGGTCGATGCCGTGCTCTTTCTGATAGGCGTGCAAGGTAGGCTCTATCTCGCCGTTCAGGGTCTCGGCGCGAACAGTGAATCCGACGTTGAGCAGCACTTTCTGCGCCCAGTCCAGCTGCGCGGACGATTCGTCGTTCACTGGCCCAACCATCACCAGGTGGATCGGCAGCCCCTTCAGCAGGGGGCTGGCCGCCAGCATCTCCACACCCTTGCGGGTAGTAGCGCTGCCATCGAAGGCCAGCATCGCGCTCTCGGGCTTTTGGAAGTTGGCCGGGGTGACCAGGATTGGCCGGTGCATGATACGAATCACGCTCTCCAGCTGGCTTCCGACATGCTGACTCAGACCGCCGCTAGACTCGCCTTGGCGACCGATGACCAATAGGCGCGTTTCGCTTTCCAGCTCTTGCAGGTTTTCCAGCAGATCGCCATGACGTTGCTTGGACTCCGGCGCGGTCACACCATCCGTCATGGCCCGCTCTTTCGCGGCCGTTAACATGATCCGCCCCTGCTCCAGGGCCAACTTACCGCGCTGTTCATCCAGGGAAGCAAGCTCATCGAGCAGATGCTCGCGGCTGCCAAGGCCGATATTGCCACTCAAGTCGGCCGCAACTGGGTACTGGCGCTGATCCAGCACATGCAAGAAGGTCAGCGGGGCTTCCAGGCTCAGACTGGCCCAGGCTGCGTAGTCGCACACAGCTGGAGCCGAGGTGGAACCGTCGATACAGGCAATTACTTGGGTCATCGTTGTTCTCCTTCTCAGTGGCCCATGAGTTGATCAATGGCGTCGGGTTTATCGTGAACTCCGAATCGATCCACGATAGTGGCGCTCGCTTCGTTGAGACCTAACACTTCAACTTCGGTGCCTTCGCGGCGGAACTTGATAACCACCTTGTCCAGGGCAGCAACTGCGGTGATATCCCAGAAGTGGGCGCGATTCAGGTCGATGGTTACCTTGTTCAGGGCTTCTTTGAAGTCGAAGGCCGCGACGAACTTGTCTGCCGAGCTGAAGAACACCTGGCCAGTGACGTTATAGCTACGATGCTCGCCGGATTCGTCCAGCGAAGAACTGATCGCCATGTAATGGCCAACCTTGTTGGCGAAGAACATCGCGGCCAGCAGCACGCCGGCCAACACGCCGAAGGCAAGGTTGTGGGTGGCCACCACGACCACAACGGTGACGACCATGACAATGTTGGTCGACAACGGGTGCTTCTTCAGGTTGCGCAGCGAATCCCAACTGAAGGTGCCGATGGACACCATGATCATCACTGCCACCAGCGCAGCCATCGGGATCTGCTTCAGCCAGTCGCCGAGGAACACCACCATCAGCAGCAGGAATACACCTGCGGCCAGGGAGGACAGACGAGAACGACCGCCGGATTTCACGTTGATGATCGACTGACCAATCATCGCGCAGCCGGCCATACCGCCGATCAGACCCGAAGCAATGTTGGCCACGCCCTGGCCCTTGCACTCGCGGTTCTTGTCGCTGGGGGTGTCGGTCAGGTCGTCGACAATAGTCGCGGTCATCATCGACTCCAGCAGACCGACCACGGCCAGCGCTGCCGAGTAAGGGAAGATGATGGCCAACGTCTCGAACGTCAGCGGCACGTCAGGCCAGAGAAAGATTGGCAGCGTATCCGGCAGTTCCCCCATATCACCGACCGTGCGGATATCCAGCCCAACCGACATGGCGACTGCGGTCAGCACGATGATGCACACCAGTGGCGATGGGATGAGCTTGCCGATCCTGGGGATATAGGGAAATAGGTAGATGATGCCGAGGCCTGCGGCTGTCATGGCGTAGACGTGCCAGGTGACATTGGTCAGCTCGGGCAGCTGAGCCATGAAAATCAGGATCGCCAGTGCATTGACGAAGCCGGTCACCACCGAGCGCGAAACGAAGCGCATCAGCGAGCCGAGCTTCAGGTAGCCAGCACCAATTTGCAACACGCCACACAGCAGCGTGGCGGCCAGCAGATATTCAAGACCATGGTTCTTGACCAGGGTCACCATCAGCAGTGCCATGGCCCCTGTCGCGGCTGAAATCATGCCTGGGCGGCCACCGACAAAGGCGATCACCACGGCGATACAGAATGAGGCGTAGAGACCAACTTTGGGGTCGACGCCCGCAATGATAGAGAAAGCGATGGCTTCAGGGATCAGCGCAAGTGCGACGACGATCCCCGCGAGCACGTCGCCACGGACGTTGGAAAACCACGTTTGTTTGAGTGTTTGTAGCATCAGAATATCCAAAGCAATGCACCGCACGCATGCCAGGAAAATGGCGAGCGCGTCGATACGAATTCAAATTGTGAGGATTATTTTGCTGTGCGCTTTGGGTGTAAGAACCGGGCATACAGCAGTACGCAGCCGCCAGCGAAACTGGCGGAGGCGAGGTTGTTGCGAGGGGGCGTAGCGCTAAGGCGGCGTAGGCTGCCAGTAGAGCGTTTGGAGTACAGTCATGCTGGTGTTCCTGTAGCTCAAGGGGTATGCGGAGCCAAAAGTATACAGTGAAGCTATCGTCGATTGCGATCCGCCGCCCTGCTTTGCGAAGCCACGTCTGAAATAGGCTTAGTCGAGGAGTATCGCCATCAGGAACGAAGGAAAATAATCAAAAAAATGTTAGGGAGTTAATTTGCTTATAAATCAATATCTTACACTCAACTAACTGTTAGGGTCATTCAGATATAACGACGGCTGTGTAATCGCCAGGTCATACGACGCCAAGCCGTACGTGAAGATGGGCGAGCCCTATTTCCAGGCCAAGGAGAAGTTGCGGCGGCATGGCATCGTGGCATTTTCGTCCAACTATGCGCTGTATGGCGACATGAGCGAGCGGGTTATGTCGCTGATCGAATCGATGGTGCCTGCGGCCGAGGTCTACTCGATCGATAAAATGCTTCGCTGATCTCACTGGCGTGCAGGGGAGTCTGACCCAATTCGGCCGGGAGGTACGCGCCAAGGTGCTGCGCTGCACTGGCATCCCTGTCGGTGTGGGGATCGCCCGAACCAAGACTCTGGCGAAGCTCGCCAACCACACCGCGAAGCGGCTGCAGGCGCATACGGGTGGGGTGGTCGACATCACTGATGATTTCAAGCGCGACTGGGTACTGCGCAACACTGAGGTGAAAGAGGTCTGGGGCATTGGCCGGCGGATGACGGCACACCTCGAGGCGATGGGCATCTGCAGGGCCATGGACCTAGCGAAGGCAGATCCGCGGATGCTGCGTGACAAGTTCAGCGTGGTGGTGGAAAAGACAGCGCGCGAGCTCGCCGGCACGCCGTGCCTCGAACTGGATGAGGCTGATCCGCCGAAGAAGGAGATCTGCTGCAGCCGGATGTTCGGTAAGAAAATGACCGAACTGACACCAATCAAGCAGGCGGTAGCGACCTATGCAGCGCGAGCAGCCGAAAAGCTGCGCGCCCAGGGATCGGTGTGCAAGCGCATGCGAGTGTCGATCCGCACAGGCATGTTCAATCCCAACGAACTGCATTTGGCGAAAGGGGCGCTGGTTGAACTGCCTTACCCCACGAGCGACACTCTATTGCTCACGCGGGCAGCGACTGAGGCTGTGGAGAAGGTCTACCAGGACGGGTACCGCTACAGCAAAGCCGAGGTGCTGCTGCTCGATCTACGGCAACCAGGTGAATTCACTGACGATCTGTTCGCGTCAACGCAGCCAGTTGCCTGCGATCGCCTGATGTCGGTTATGGATGGCATAAACCTTCGGTACGGCAAAGGCACACTGAGGTCTGCCAACGTCCCCCGAAGCCCAGAGTGGGGTATGCGTCGAGAGCTCTTGAGCCAGTCGTTCACAACAAGGTTGGATGAGCTGTGGCGGGTTTACTGTAAGTGAATAACTAGTTAAGGTCTGGGAGAGCACACGCGCATACTTAATTGGCATTGCCAACTGGATAAATTAGCATCCAGTGTATATGCTCTCAAAAAATTCATCACCAACACGGCATACTAGATCAATAAGGAACTCCATGAAACTTCCAGGGCGAAATGAACGTTGCTGGTGCAAATCTGGGAAGAAGTTTAAACACTGCCACCTAGACATTGATCGCCAACCACCTGTAGCAGCACACACTGTCTTGCAAACCCTTGGCTCTTTCAAGAAAAATAAAAAATGTAGCGTACCGCAATCATTGCAGCACGAGTGCTCAGGCGGGATAATAAATGCCCACACCGTCTCAAAAAGCTCATCTCTGAAGGCGATAGCTAGAAACGGGCACGTATTAAAAATATCGATAGAACTAAAAGTTAATATCCCGCCAAAAATAAAATTGAGCGAGGTGGGTATAAATAGCGCCTCGACTTTTACAGGCTTCTGTGCCAGCCATGATAAAAAATTATTCTCAACAATCGAAGACCAACCGTTCAAGCCTGTACCATCACACTGCTTCCTGATTATGTACAGAGGCATTTCCAGAGAGATCTTCAGCAAAGAGTACGCCTCAAAAACCTTTGATTTCATGAGGATCCTAGACAGGGGAAAGAGCCTGGCTGAACAGGTCGTAATCCAGAATGCATCAGCCTTACTCGGGAATAATAACTCCTTAACAACAAGCGACCTAAAACACATAAAATCAAAGCTAGACACTATGTTAGTCACGGGCGACTACAGCGACTTAAACTACGCCGTATTCACACTTGAATCCCCACCACCGATAATGGGAAGTGCTATAGTTGGCCCGACATTCGACTTTGATGGATATGAAGCCCAGAAGATAACAAGCATTCCTGGCGACATGCCGGACTACATGACCATTAATTCATTCGCTAGTGACGGCAAAGGCTTCATTGTTTTATCCTGGCTTTCAGAACACTCTTTGACCTGCAACAAACTGATAAGACAATTCTTGGACAAGAAACTAACAGCCGACAGCCTGGCGGCCTTTATGGTGTTACTAATAGAGAACTTCTACATTTCACCAAGCTGGTGGGAATCACTGGATAACGGCACACAAGCCCTGATAAAAAATATGTACTCGCAAGGTGTAGAAACCCACACCGATGGCAACTCGATAAACATCGACCGCCCACTGCACTTCCCTGCAATAATAAATGTATCAATGAACCCCACGCTTTAGATCCAGCCATCATAAACTGAGCAGATGGAACCCGCGGCTGCCAGGACTTTGAAGGATCGGCGTATTCCATGATGCTCATTGTGAGCGCACGAGGGCGGCAGAGGGCGCTGGACTGTACGAGGGGCTTTTCAGTCCCGGCGCTCGCCAACAGAGGGTTTGCCCTTCGACATCGATCGAGAAATTCCACGCCGGCGGGCTAAGTATTTTCTGCTGAATCAGGATCATGGTTGCGCGAGGGTGTACTCGGCTTCGAGAGGACACCCATGAAACTGCCGATCCGAAAACACCTGCCCCTTGCTATGGGCCTGCTCATCCTGGGCGCCATCATCGCGTTCCAGCAGTACCAGCTGTCGACTCTGTCTCGCGCCGTGAATGGAGCAGCAGAAAAAGTCTCGATCGATGCACTCCAGAACAGGGTGAGCGCGATCGACGATCGGCTCGACAATGTGTCAGGCAAACCCCTGGTCACGATGGAAGACTTCCGTATAAGCCAGCAAGCGCTCTCGAGCCGGATCGATGCTGTGCAGGCCACAGCATCGCAGGCCCACGAGGCTGCAGCTGAAGCCACTCGCTCTTCCGCGACTGCGGGCGATCTCCTAGTACTGAAAGCCGACCTTGAGTCGCTCGACGGCAAACTGCAGAAAATGAGCAAGCCTCAGGCTCAGGCGACTGCACCAGCCCCCAAAACCTCCTCCAAACCGAAGGCGAAGCCCGCACCGGTTAAAGCCCCACCAATCCCGCAAGATCCTCCGCCCTTTCAGATGGTCGGCCTCGAATACCGAGGCGGAGAGCGTTTCCTGTCTGTTGCCCCCACTGGTAGCACGCGGCTGAGCCAGATCTACCTGATTCGGCCTGGCGAAGTGGTCAGCGGCAGCAACTGGCGCCTCAGGGCTGTAGATGAACGGACCGCAACCTTCGACGCCGGCGGAACAACCCGAACCCTGAGCATCCAGCCATGAGTAAAGCACCATGAATCTACCGATCGTTCGAGCCATCGCCTGCGCCTGCGCGTTTACCGCAATTGGCATTGAGGCCGCGCCGCTTCCTTCCGCCGCTGGAGGGGCCGCCTCCAGTGTTCAACAGCTCACCAGCGAAAGCACCCTGTCCCAGAACAAGCTCGATGATAGAGCCGCGCAGGAGTGGGGACTGACCCCCAAGGAGTACGAACGATATCAAGAGGTAATGCAGGGACCCCGGGGGGTGTATTCGCCAGGGCTTGACCCTCTCACCGCGCTGGGAATCGAGGCCCGATCAGAGAGCGAACGACGCCGGTTCGCCGAGCTGCAGGTCCAAGCAGAGCGCCAACGAGTCGATCGGGAGCTCGCCTACCAGCGAGCCTACGACGAGGCGTACCAGCGCATGTTCCCAGGCATCAAAGCCATTGAGATTTCGACCACCCCTTCGGGCCAGGCCGGATCCGGGAGCGGCCCAGCTCTGGAGGGCAACGGGCGCATGGCACTCTTCGTCAAAGACGACTGCCTACCCTGTATCAACCAGGTCAAACGGCTGCAGGCGTCACAGACGCCGTTTGATCTGTATTTCGTCGGCAGCCAGCAAGACGATGAAAGGATCCGCCGCTGGGCAATTCTCGCGGGTATTGACCCGTCCAGCGTTAAAAGCCGTCTGATCACACTGAATCATGACCAGGGCCGCTGGGTTCGCCTCGGGCTCGGTGGCTCGCTGCCAGCCGCCGTAACACAGGTGAATGGATCATGGCGTCGTCAGTGAGCGGGTGGCGGCTCTACGTTCTGTCGGTGGTTCTGCTCGCCGGCAACGCATGGGGTGTAGAAGATCCGCCAGCAGCTTACAAGGCGATCGGCATCAGACACGGGGTCCCGCCCGTTGTGCTCTATTCGGTGGCACTGCAGGAAAGCGGGACGCGATTGCGCGGGCAGCTTGTGCCGTGGCCCTGGACGTTGAATGTTGCCGGAACCGGCTACCGCTTCGCCACACGAGCAGACGCTTGCCAAGCTCTGATGATAGCGATTGTTAAGGCTGGACCCGCTCGAGTCGACGTGGGGCTGGGACAAACAAATATTCGCTTCAACGGGCATCGCTACCGCTATCCCTGCGAAGGCCTGGATCCATACAAGAACCTGGCGGTGACCGCTCAGATCCTGGCTGAACAAAAGGCTAAGGGTGGAACCTGGATCGATGCTGCGGGGCGGTATCACCGCCCTGCCGGGGGGGCGCCGGCCGCGAAGTACCGTAGCTATTTCACGAAACATCTTAGCCGGGTCACCGGCATCAAATTCGAGGTAGTGACCCCATGACATATCCCCACGCCCGGCGATCACACGCCGTGCAGGCCCTGGCCCTCGCGATCGTGAGCAGCCTGGCTCTGCCCTGCAATGCTGATCAGCAAGCGGTGCTCACCGTGGTGGAGGACCGTGGCGGCTCATCCGCACTGTCCTACTACCAAGACATTGATCCCGAGCCTACGCACACCACCCCAGTTGTGACTGGCGTCCGGGCGGGCGGGGCATTTCCGGTGTCGACTCCAGAACTGAGCCCCGGCCCAGTACATGGACGAGTGATCAACGCAGCAGGTCTGCAGCCGATGTTCATCGTTGGGGATGATCCAACGTCGCAGGCCTGGCTCAAGCAGAAGCTGTCGGCACTTCAAGGCCTGCAGGCAGTAGGCCTTGCTGTGAATGTCAGCAACGCTGCACGACTGCAAGAGATCCGCCGCTGGGCACCTGGGTTGCAGGTGATGCCTGTACCTGCCAGCGATATTGCTGGTCGCCTGGGGCTGCAGCACTACCCGGTGCTGATCACAGCTACAACCCTTCAGCAGTGAGAACCGGGATGCGCCCAACACGACTATCGCCAGTGTTCACACTGATCATCAGCCATCCCCTACACCGGCCCGGCCGGGAGCAAATGATTGAGCAGGTTCGCCATGTGAGCGAGCTGTACGGTGCTCGCTTGACAGGAATCTCCGAGCTCAACGAACACGCATTCGCCCAGCGCCTGGCCGAACGGCTGACACCGGACCAGGTTGAGCAAGCGCGTGCGGAAGTCGACGCCATGACATACACCGCGAGGACCTGAGATGGCGACATACACCCTTGAATCTCTGCTCCGGCCGCCGGTAGAGCTTTTCACTACTGCGGTCTGCTATGTGGCAGCTTCGCTTTGCATTTGCGCGCCCTGGGCTTTTGCGCTGACCCCACTATTTGGAATTGTCGCCGCGCTGGGTTTTATCTACCTGGGCACCATTCGGCTGCTGCAGGCGCGGAGGGTCCTAAGGTATCAGGCGAACCTCAGGCGACTTCCCCACTACACCATGACCAGCGCTGAAATGCCGATCAGCAACGAGCGCCTGTTCATCGGACGCGGGTTCCGGTGGACTCAGAAGCACACACAGCGCCTGGCCGACACCTACCTCCCTCAGTTCGCGGCATACGTCGAACCGACGAACCTTTATGAACGGGCGCGCTGGCTGGAGGAACGCCTAGAGTTCGCCCCCTTCCCACTGAAACTGATCACAAAACTCACTGGTTGGGATTCCAACTGGAACCCCGCTCGGCCTCTCCCACCAGTGGGTGGCCTGCCCAGATTGCACGGGATCGAACCAGATGAGCAGAATGTCAGTCTCCCTCTGGGTGAGCGCGTGGGCCACACACTGGTCCTGGGCACCACACGGGTAGGCAAGACTCGCCTGGCGGAAGTGTTCATCACCCAGGACATTCGCCGAACGCATCGCCGCGGGCCGCGAGTCCGCATGGGGCGACGGAGCCAAACCTCCCATCGATGGAGCCGGCGCCGGCGAGTAGAGGAACAGGCCGACCACGAGGTCGTGATCGTTTTCGATCCGAAGGGCGATGCCGACCTGCTCAAGCGCATGTACGTCGAGTGCAAGCGCGCCGGGCGCCTCGACGAGTTCTACGTGTTTCATCTGGGATGGCCGGATATCTCCGCTCGCTACAACGCCATCGGCCGCTTCGGCCGAATCAGCGAGGTGGCCACTCGCATCGCTGGTCAGCTCTCCGGCGAGGGTAACTCTGCAGCATTTCGGGAGTTCGCTTGGCGGTTCGTCAATATCATCGCCCAGTCGCTTGTCGCGCTCGGCCGTCGCCCTGACTACGAGCAGATCCGCCGGCACGTCATCAATATCGACGAGCTGTTCATTGAGTACGCACAGAAGTACTTCGCTGAACATGATCCGAAGGCCTGGCAAACCATTGTCGAGCTTGAAGGCAAGATCGATCGCAAGAACCTGTCTTTCGCCATGAAAGACCGCCCGCTGCGCGTGGTGGCCATCGACATGTACCTGACCCAGAAGCGCATCAACGATTCGGTTATGGATGGCCTGCGCAGCGCTGTCCGCTACGACAAGACCTATTTCGACAAGATCGTCGCATCGTTGCTGCCACTCCTGGAAAAGCTCACCACTGGGCGTATCGCTGAACTGCTTGCCCCCGACTACCTGGACCTCGCCGATGAGCGTCCCATCTTCGACTGGATGCAAGTGATCCGAAAACGCGCCGTGGTATATGTTGGCCTCGATGCACTATCCGACACCGAAGTCAGTGCGGCCGTGGGCAACTCGATGTTCAGTGACTTGGTCTCTGTTGCAGGCCACATTTACAAGCACGGCATCGACGACGGCCTGCCGGGGCATATGGCTGGGGGCAAGGTACGCATCAACCTCCACGCTGACGAGTTCAACGAGCTCATCGGGGACGAATTCATCCCGATGGTGAATAAGGCCGGTGGTGCCGGCATCCAGGTCACCGCCTACACCCAGACGATGAGTGACATCGAAGCGAAGATCGGCTCGAAGGCGAAAGCCGGCCAGGTGATCGGTAACTTCAACAACCTATTCATGTTGCGTGTTCGAGAAACCGCGACCGCTGAGCTGCTGACCAACCAGCTACCAAAAGTGCAGATCTACAACAGCACGCCGGCGAGCAGCGCGAACGACTCGGTCAACGGCAAAACCGCGTTCACCTCAAGCTCGCACGACCAGGTGCAGCTGGCGAGTGTGCCGATGATTGAGCCGGCCCACGTGGTGGGACTGCCGAAGGGACAGGCCTTCGCGCTCATCGAAGGTGGGAATCTGTGGAAAATCCGCATGCCGCTCCCCGCGAACGACCCAGATGAGGTCATGCCCGGCAACCTGCAGGAGCTGGCCGCCGGCATGCGGCGATCGGCAGCGTCCTCGAACGATTGGTGGGAAGCCCCTGGCTATCAAGAGCTGAAATCAGCTTTGCCCGAAGACCTGGTTGAAGATTTCCGCCAGGTGGCCACCGATGATGCAGCTTGAGGTGTAGCCAATGGCAGATGACGTATCAAAGAAGGCCGAACAGCAGCAAGAGCGACAGGAATCGCTGTTCAGCAAGATCTTCTGGTTCCCGATTACCTTCATCGGCGTAATGTTCAGCTCGCTGTTCCTCGCCATCGTGGTCGACTGGGTATGCCTGTACTTCTTCTGGCCAGAGGCCGGGTGGCGGCACGGTCAGCAAATGCTGGTCAGCGAGGTCGGCTGGTTGTCCAAGGGGCTGGTCCATAGCGCTGTCGTCCAAGAACCCGGGCGCACCGCGACCTGGCTGGTCACTGAAGCTTACGACTGGCTGGTCGTGAAGACCGGGATGCTTAGCTGGGTCCAGAGCATGGAGTCGATCGCTCAAGCCGGTCCCCGTAACGAGCTGGACATGCGCTATTGGGCCGCGCAGAGCGTCACAACGGTACAGAACTATGCCCTGGCTGCCCTCTTTACCGTCCTGGTGTTTTGCGTCCGCCTGGTCGTGCTGCTGATGACGGTACCGCTTTTTGCCATGGCTGCACTCACAGGCCTGGTCGACGGGCTGGTGCGGCGAGACCTCCGTAAATTTGGTGCCGGCCGAGAGTCCAGCTACCTGTACCACAAGGCCCGGGCAACGATGTTGCCGTTGGCCATTTTCCCCTGGACTTTCTACTTGGCGCTCCCGATCAGCATCAGCCCACTGCTGGTACTACTCCCCTGCGCTGCCTTACTCGGGGTGTCCGTGAGCATTACGGCCGCGAGCTTCAAGAAGTATTTGTGAGGAAGAGAACGATGCAATGGACACACGAGCAGTCGCCAATCATCCAGTCGGAAGCCCCGAAACTCCTTATCCAGGCCGGCGCTGGCAGTGGCAAGACCACAACGCTGGTGGGCTACGCGCAACACCACACCCGTCTGCGGATTCTCTATCTCTGTTACAACAAGTCGGTCGAGATCGCCGCGCGTGGCCGATTTCCGCGCAACGTGGTGAACAAAACTGCGCACGGCCTGGCCTACGCCGTCTATGGCACACAGTTCAGCCATAAGCAGACCAACAACTTGCGACTGACCGATATCGCCCGAGCGCTTGATACGCAGGACTGGGAGCTGGTCAGGGACGTGCTAACCACCCTCAACAACTATATGGCCAGCGCCGACGACCTGATCGAGCGCTGCCACTTTCCACGGTTCCGTGACCGCCCGATGCTTACCTCCGCCCAGGAGCGCTACCTGAACCAGGCGCTGGTAGCAGCGATGAGCATCTGGAAGCGCATGACTGACCTGCAGGACACAGCGGTGCAGATCACGCATGACGGATACCTGAAGCTGTACCAGTTGAGCAAACCCGACCTGAGCCAGCGCTTCGACTGTGTCCTGCTCGATGAGGGACAGGACGTAAACCCCGTCATCGCTGACATTGTGCGCATTCAGCGTATTCGCAAGGTGGCCGTGGGTGATCGTCATCAGCAGATCTATCGCTTTCGAGGGGCGGAAGACGCTCTAAATGCCAGCTGGATGGCCGGGGCGGAGAAGCACTACCTGACCCAGAGCTTCAGATTTGGGCCTGCAGTCGCCCATGTCGCCAACATCATCCTGTCCTACAAGGGAGAAACCAGGAAGCTGCAGGGACTGGGCGAGAAGACATTGGTGAAGAAGGCGTTGCCGGCCGGGCTGCCGCACAGGACATACATTCATCGGACCGTTATCGGGGTGATTGAAAACGCACTGTGCCTGGTCACCGAGAAGCCCAAAATCTACTGGGTTGGCGGCATTGACAGCTATTCAGTACGCGACCTCGAGGATCTGTTCTATTTCAGTCGCCAACAGCGCGATCTGGTCCAGAACAAAAAGCTGCTCCGTGACTACCGAGACTATGGCCAGTACGTGGAAATCGCCGAGGTTAGCCAGGACAGCGAGATGATCCGGTCCATCAAGATCATCAACATGTATCCGGATCTGCCTCAGCGAATCTTGGCCCTGCGCTCATGCACCGTGGACCAAGAGCTGGATGCAACTATCACCCTCACCTCTGCCCACAAGTCGAAAGGCCTGGAGTGGGACTTCGTCGGGCTCTTCGACGACTTCACGTCGGACCCGCTCTCACCTGACATCGATCCAGGTCGACGAGATGATGAGTTGAACCTCCTGTACGTTGCCGTCACCCGGGCGATGAAGATCCTCGCCATCAACAGTCTGGTGCTGTCCATCATGGAACGCTACGTGGACGCTCTCGCCCCAGGAGCGCGTCAAGCGCGCGGCTGATTAAATAAAGGAGTCACTATGAGCAAGAAATTCGAACACCGCGCTGACTATGTCGCTATTCCATTCAAAAACGCGACTAGCGGCGCTTGGATATTTAAGAGCACAGAACAGACGCTTGAGCCCGATGTTGCGTCTCTTTTGGCAGAAGAGGAGCAACTGCAGAAGAAGATGCTCGAGCTCGGAGCCCAAGGCTGGGAACTCGTCAGCACCCAGCCAGTGTGCCGGGGCGAGATCAAAGTGGGCAATCAAAATGCCCAGGCCTGGTCCTACGGGTTCCCAATGCCGGTCGGATATCTGCTCTTTTTCAAGCGCGAGTCAGTAGCCTGACCAATCAGGCGCTTTAGGCTTCATGATCATGCCCTGGAAGGAGGGCCAACATGGCGTTGGCCCTCCTGACCATCTCGACCAGCTCCACTGAGCTCACCTCTCGTCGGTGCTGAAGCATCTCGGCGGCCAAAACCGCTTTGTCGTAGCAACCTTCATCTCGGAAACGGGCACCCAGAAAGTCCGATACCCAAGCTTCAAACACCGGCGAGTTGGTGGTTTTCCGCGGCATAAGACTCCCCCACAGATCAGTTTTTCCCGTATGCCTACTCCTTGGCTTAACTTCGGCTCATTGTAATCGGTCTGGGCCGTTCAATCGCCCTACCAAAGTGGATCAATCCACTTCACCAAAGCGTGACCGGCTTAGAGAAAAAATTCTACGGACCTCAGATAAGTATTTCTTGAGGCGCCCCTCCACCTGGTCTCGGCATTCTGACGCCCACAGTCAGTTGCCCCAGAGCCCAGCCGTGAACAAGCCATCCCTCCTCCTTGTATCTCCTCGCCGAATCCTGCTTGGCGCGCTGATCAGCGTCAGCGGCGGCTTTTCACTAATACCGAGCGCTCAGGCGGCCGGTGCATCAGAACAGGCCAACATCGAGGTGATGATCCGGCAGCTGAACGCGCTGGAGGACTCGGCGCGGCGCAGCGCCACGATCGCCAGCGAACCTGGCCAGCGCTACTACTTCGACTATGAACGTCTGGCTGGCGACATCCAGCGCGTTCGCCAGGGCCTGCAAGAATACCTGACCCCAAGTCGCGCACAGCCGCGAGATCCGGCAGAGCTGGCTGGGAAATACACCCTCACCGGCGGGCGGATGCCATGAGCATGAGCGGCACTCAAGTCGCAGCTTTCAACGCTGCAAGCGGGGTCACCCCCCAGGCCAGCACCGTGCTGTTCGTAGGCACCGTCATCGCACTGTCGACCCTGTGGGGTGCCTGGGCGCTGTACAGCATCTACCGGGGCTGGGCGACTCAGAACATCGACAGAAACATTGCAGCCGCGTCGACCGTCAAGGTCATCGTCCTGCTGCTGATCCTCGCCACACTCGTTCTCAGCTAGCCAAGGAGCTAACCGATGTCTATCCGCACCATCACCAAGTCACTCACCGGCGCCGCCGCATTGATTATGGGCCTGCACCCAATCATTGCCGCTGCCGCATTACCAGGAGCACAAGCCCCAACACGCGGCGAGGGAACCAGCTGGCTGCAAACCATCCAGAACTACGGTTACGACGGTTTCATGCTGATCGGTCTCTTCCTGCTCGGAGCCATGATGGTGGGGGTCGCCTCCCATGCCTACGGCGTTTACCACGATATCCATGAGGGCAAGAAAAAGTGGCGAGACCTGGGGCTCACCGCTGTGGTCGGGATCTGCCTGATCGGCGTCGGCATCTTCATGGTCACCAAAGCTACTGGCGTCCTCTAACTGGTGATGCGATATGGCTGAGACCACTTACCTGAAGGATGGAACGCTCGATTTCCTTCCCCACAACCTTAATAGGCAGCCCATCGTCATGGGAGGTCTCACTGCGGATGAAATGTGGGGAACGGTCGGTGCTTGTGGAGGGGCCGGCGTGATTCTGGGCATCCCCGTGTCGTTCTTGTTCGGCAACCCAGCTCTCTTCATCGCTTGCGCTCTTGTAGGTGGAGCTCTGGGCTTGACCGTGGCAAGCCGGATCCTCCGGAAGATGAAACGCGGCCGCCCGGATACATGGTTTTACCGCCAGCTCCAGTTCTACAAGGCTCAACACCTCCCCTTCCTCGGTGGCCCCCAGTTGGTCATCCGGAAGGGAGCGTGGACATGCCGTCGTACAGGAAAGTAGGAATCTTCATGAGTTTTCGAAAACGAGTGGATGCTCAGCAAGCACACATTCTCAGCTTGCGAATCGCGGTAATTGTGCTGGGCGCAGTCAGCCTGTTCGCGTTTTACGGCTGGCACAAAGCCCCCGAAGACCTGACCGTGCATGTGCCGCCGGACCTCCGCTCCGGCAGTACTCGCAAATGGTGGGAGGTGCCACCAGAAAACGTGTATGCCTTCGGGTTCTATATCTTCCAGCAGATGCAGCGCTGGGAGAAGAACGGGGACGACGACTACCAAGACAACATCGAGCGTCTGGCGTCCTACGTGACCCCTGGCTGCAAGGAGTACCTGCAGAAAGACTACGAGATGCGCCGTAACGCCGGTGAGCTGCGCCGCCGTGAACGGAATGTCTCAGAAATCCCGGGCCACGGGTTGACCGACCCTGGCGTGCTACGCGTGGAAGAAATCGGAATCAACGATTGGACAGTCAATCTGGATCTACTCGCTGACGAGTCGGTGAACGGCGAGCGGGTCAAGCGTGCAATGACGCGTTATCCACTGTCCATCGTCCGGGCCGACGTCAATCCAGAGAAAAATCCGTTCGGGTTGATGTGGAACTGCTATGCGTCCAACCCGCAGCGCATCGAGGTTGATCTGCAAGCAGCCGGGGTGAAACCATGAATCTGCGCGCGTGCCTCCTTGTTCTGGGCCTCTCTGCAGTTGCCAATGTGAAAGCGGTAGAGCTGCTGCTGTGGGACCGTATCCCCATGGCAATCCCGCTAATTGTCGGTCAAGAGCGCATTGTGTTCGTCGACCAGAACGTGCGGGTAGGCATGCCTCCGCAGCTTGTTGGCCAACTGCGGGTCCAGAGCACTGGCGGCGCCGTCTACCTGCTGGCCAGCCAAGAAATTCCACCGACCAGGCTGCAACTGCAGAATGTGGCCACTGGCGAGATCATGCTGGTGGATATTGCCGCGACACCAGCGGCAGAGGGCCAAGCCAAGCTCGAACCCGCGAAGATCGTCGCCGGCGCGGCCCCTTCTACCTACTACGGCGATACCACCTCGACGCGAGCTCCGACGAAGCGATCCGCGACGTCGGAGGAGGAGGAGGAGGATGTTCCGCCGGCACCGCGACATGAGACACCTGCGCCGGTGGCCCTGACCCGCTATGCGGCGCAAATGCTGTACGCCCCACTCCGGACCGTTGAGCCTGTCGCCGGCATCAGCCAGGTGCGTGTTGATCGAGCCCTGGACCTCAGCACCTTGTTGCCGGTATTACCGGTGGAAGCATCGGTGCTGGGGGCTTGGCGCCTCGACAACAGCTATGTCACGGCAGTCAAACTCAGAAACCTGAGTGCCCAGCAGTTGACGATGAATGCAACAGAGCTGATGGGCAACTTCTCCACGGCGACATTCCAGCACCCGTACCTCGGAGCTCGTGGAAATGCCAGCGATACCACCACGCTTTACCTGGTCACACAAGGAAAGGGGCTGAAAGAGGCCCTGCTGCCGTCTTCGGTCAGCCAAATTGATCCGAAAGCAGGAGGGCGCCGTGGGCAGTCTGAAAAGTAATCCACTCCTCAAGTACCTGCTCATCCCCGTGCTGATCGGCGCGCTCATCATCGTGTTCAAGGGGGGGAGTAAAAAAGAGGAGCCGAAGGCTCCTGAAGATAAACCGATCATCATCGGAGGCGACACCGCACGCAAGCTAGGGGTGGACGGTGATACTCCGGCCGACACCCTCCGCACGGTGGTCGCTGAAAGTCGGGAGGTGAAAGACCAGATCGCGAAGGTGCTGACCGACAACAAGGAACTGAAGGACCAGAATGCAGAGCTCCAGCTCCGGCTTTCGCGCATAGATCAGAATGTCGACAACAAGCTGAATGATGCGAAGGGCGAGCTGCAGGAGCAGGTGAAGAACCAAAGCGTGGGCCTGTTGGACCAGTTCCAGCGTCAGTTGGATAACCTATCGCAGAACCCAAATGCCGCTGGGCAGGACCTCCCCATTGGGCTCGGAGTGATGCCAGGTGACGGCGCGGGTTTCGACAAAGGGACGAAGTCCAATGGACTCGTATGGGTTGAACCCACCGATGCCACTGCCTTGGACGCTAGCGGTAAACCCCTTCAGCCCGGCTCCGCCCAGACGGCCAGTAGCTTCAATTTTCCCACCAGCTTTGGGAGCACCCTGGACAAAGGCCAAACAGTTCTCAGCGCGACGGCCCAGAACGTCGGCGCTGATTTGTCTCCCCAGGATGCCCGCAAGCAAGTACGCAAAGCCTATACCTTGCCCCAGAACTCGACCTTGATGGGGTCGGTGGCCATGTCGGCGCTCATTGGCCGCGTACCGATCGATGGAACAGTCAATGATCCCTTCCCTTTCAAGGTCCTGATCGGTCCGGACAACCTCACCGCAAACGGCATCGAGATACCTGACGTCGTCGGTGCTGTTGCCAGCGGTACCGCATCAGGCGACTGGACATTGTCCTGCGTGCGCGGGCAAGTCCGGAGCCTGACGTTCGTCTTCGCAGATGGCACGGTCCGATCGTTCCCTGCCCCGGCAGAAGAGGCCAACGGCAGCCAGAACAACAACCAGAACAGCAGCAACGGTAACGGGCAGCCAGCGATCCAGGGCGGACTCGGCTGGATCAGCGACTCCTACGGCATTCCTTGCATCTCCGGCGAGCGCCGATCCAACGCCAAGGAGTACTTGACCAACCAGTCCCTGGTGACGGCCGCGGGCGCCGGCATCGCCAAACTGTTGAAGGCTGATGAGCAAAATAGCTCCACTACCTTCAGCAGCGGAGGAACTTCATTCGGGACCACGGGCTCCTCGGGGAACTCCGCCATGGGCGCGATTCTGACCGGTGGGGTCAGCGACATCCGCTCCTGGATGAACAAGCTCTACGGCGAAGCTTTCGCCGCCGTGTACGTACAGCCCGGGGCGAAGGTCGCCGTCCACTTGGACCAGCAGCTCGCCATCGACTACGAGATCAAAGGCCGCAAGGTCGATTACAACGCCGGAGCCAACCATGTATCCGCAAACCTTGACTAAGCCCCGCCTGCAGGCCGGCGCCTGGCTCGTGCTCGCCCTCATTCTAGGCGGATGCACGACTGACAAAGACGAGCTGCTCCCCCACGGGGAAGCCAACATGATGGACGTGTGGCAACACGGCACGTCTGGCGGGAGCTCTGGCAGTTCCAACAGCAGAATGTTGCTGGATGCGCGCCAAGAGCTGCGCCGACCGCTCGATGAGGCTCAGGTGGCCCGCCAACAGGCAAGTGCTGACGCCTTCAACCGCACGCCCCAGAACGAAATTTACAGCCAGTTCAAGCGCCTCCCGAACCCTGATCTGGTGATGTACGTGTTCCCACACCTGGCTGGTACGGATCCAGTCCCAGTCCCGGGGTACACCACGGTGTTCCCGATGTATCAACGCGTGCAGTACGCCATGCCAGGCGAGCGGACGGAGGAGTACTGATGCAGTTCATAAGCAAATTGCTGGGCAAAGGCCCTGCAACGCCTATCGAGCCCGTGCTCGGCCAGCCGACAACCGATACCGACCTTGTCGACGACTATCCCGCAACAGCCAGTACTGTCATCAACGAAGAAGACCGCCAGGCTGCGAATGACCGGTACATAGCTCGCCTGGAGTCCATGGGCATCCCTTCACCCATCGACTGGCAAAACCCTAAACGTCGGCCGGCGACAAAAACTGACGTGGCGAGGATATACGAGGTCAACCCGTCGTTCGTGGACATGCTGCCATGGGCAGAATACCTGCCCGAGGAAGAGGCCATGCTCCTCGAGGATGGCATTTCCAGGGCGGCGTTTTTCGAGTTGATCCCGATCGGGACCGAGGGACGCTCCGACGACTGGCTTCAACAAGCTCGCGATGCGTTGCAAGGTGTCCTGCAGGACAGTTTCGACGAACTCGAGAGCTCTCACTGGGTAGTGCAGCTTTATGCCCAGGACGAAACGGACTGGACCGACTACCTGCAAAAACTCCAGGCCTACGTCCAGCCCCGGGCTGAGAACACGGATTTCACCAAGCTCTACCTCGCGCTGTTCCGCCACCACCTCGAGTCTATCTCCAAGCCAGGTGGATTGTTCGTCGACACGGCAGTCAGCAACCTCCCGTGGCGTGGTCAGACACGGAAAGTCCGCCTGGTGGTGTATCGCCGAGTAAAGAAACAGGACGTCGTGGTGCGCGGCCAGGAGCCTGCCGCCTACCTCAAAGCGATCTGCGACCGTCTTAAAGGATCCCTGGCCAACGCCGGCGTGACAACCAAACGCATGGATGGCCATGCGATCAAGCGTTGGCTCGTAGGCTGGTTCAATCCACACCCAGATCACCTGGGGTCGACTGAGCGCGATATCCGACGTTTCTACGAAGAGGTGTGCCAGCCAGCCCGCGAGTTGCAAGAGGGTGAGCTGCCGGTGGCGAGCGGCACCGACTTCTCGGAGAACTTGTTCTACAGAGAACCGCGCTCGGATATCGACAGCGGTCTCTGGTCGTTCGACGGCATGCCGCACCGGGTTGTGATGCTGGATCGCCTGAAAAATGCCCCCCTCACTGGGCATCTGACCGGTGAGACCAAGCAGGCCGACTCATTGAACTCGCTGTTCGACCGGCTGCCGGAGGATACCGTGTTGTGCATCACCATGGTGCCGACCCCGCAGGATCTGCTGGAAGGGCATCTCGAACAGCTATCCAGGAAGGCTATCGGGGATACCCAGGCGTCCAGTCACACCCGGGATGACGTTGAAACGGCGCGGTCCCTTCTCGGACGAAAGCACAAGCTCTACCGGGGAAGTGTCGCGTTTTTCCTCCGTGGTCAGAATAAAGCCGTGCTCGAGGAGCGCACGACTAGCTTGTGCAACGTGCTCCTCGGCGCCGGCATGCAACCAGTCCAGTCACAGGACGAGGTAGCTCCTCTAAACAGCTACCTGCGCTGGTTGCCATGCAACTTCGACCCGAATGAAAACCGCGCCTTGGATTGGTACACCCAGCTTATGTTCACCCAGCACATCGCCAATCTGGCTCCAGTCTGGGGGCGCTCCACTGGCACAGGTAACCCGGGCTTCACCCTTTCCAATCGAGGGGGGGCAGCGCTGACCTTCGATCCGCTGAACAAGCTCGACCGACAAATGAACGCGCACTTGTTCTTGTTCGGCCCCACCGGCGCGGGTAAATCTGCCACAGCCAACTACCTGATCATGCAGGCCATTGCGCTCTACCGCCCTCGACTCTTCATCATCGAGGCCGGCAACAGCTTCGGCCTGCTGGGCGATTTCGCCAAGCGGCTTGGCCTGACCGTCAACCGGGTACGGCTCGCTCCGGGTAGCGGCGTGAGCCTCGCCCCGTTCGTCGACGCCGTGCAGCTCGTAAAAAACAAGGACCAGGTCAAGGTCTTGGATGCCTCGGACGTGGATGCATCGGACCAGCACCTGACCGACGCACTGGCGGGGATGGAGGACGAACAGAGGGACATCCTGGGCGAGCTGGAGATCACAGCCCGCCTGATGATCACTGGCGGCGAATCGAAGGAGGATGCGCGACTCACTCGGGCCGACCGCAGTGCCATCCGGCAGTGCATCATCAACGCCGCCGAGCTGTGCGTAAGTAAAAACCGTCCGGTGTTGACTGAAGACATCAGCGCAGCGCTGCAGGCGATGGCCAGCGACGACAAGCTCCCTGAAAGCCGGCGCAACCGGTTCATGGAGATGGCCGAGGCCATGGGGATGTTCACCATGGGCACCGAGGCTGAGATGTTCAACCGTCCTGGTACCGCCTGGCCGGAAGCTGACATCACAATCGTCGACTTGGCCACCTACGCTCGTGAGGGCTATCAAGCCCAGATGGCCATCGCCTACATCTCCCTGCTGAACACCATCAACAACATCGCAGAGCGGGACCAGTTCAAAGGCCGACCACTCATTGCCTTCACCGACGAAGGCCACATCCCATTGAAGGTGCCACTGCTCTCCCCGTATTCGGTGAAGATCACCAAGATGTGGCGAAAACTAGGTGCCTGGTACTGGATGGCAACCCAGAACGTTGACGACATCCCTCCAGAAGCATCCGCCCTGCTGAACATGATCGAGTGGTGGATCTGCTTGAACATGCCGCCTGACGAGGTGGAGAAAATCGCGCGTTTTCGTGAGCTCACGCCGGCGCAGAAGACGATGATGCTCTCGGCACGAAAGGAAAACGGCAAGTTCACCGAGGGCATCGTCCTGGCCAAGCGGATCGAGATGCTGTTCCGTGTGGTGCCACCCAGCCTGTGCCTTGCTCTGGCCATGACCGAGCCAGAAGAAAAGCGGCAGCGTTACGAAACCATGCAGGCGCTCGGCTGCGATGAGCTACACGCAGCACTGCAGGTGGCCGCGGACCTGGACCACAAACGCGGTATCACTCCCTATCCCATCACCTTACCCGAATCAAAGAAGGCCGTGGAGCGCGTGGCATGAGAGTCATGAATACCCTGACCCAGAACATCATTGATAGCCTGACCCAGCTGCTCAAAGAGCCCGGGCACGACACACTCCAGTCATTGTCGGTTTGCGCACCAGTGCTCATTGACGAGCTGCAACAGATCAAAAATAACGCCCTCGATCGTCGCGACATCATTCCGCTGGTTCAGTCCGTGTTGGATGAGTGGCTGAAGGAGCACCCTCAGCCTGACGGAGCCATTCACGATCTACAGGCCGCCCTGCAGAAGCTCGGCCAGCCTGAGGTCCCCCCTCATGCTCGGGGGGATGAGCATGCGTAAGAACAGGCTCAAACTCATCGTGGTCGGCATCATCGCGATCACTGGCCTCGGCGCTGGCTGGCTGCTGGCAAAGAACAACAGCGCACGCCCCGCCGATGAGACCTGGTATTTCGGTCCGTCCAGTGCCCGCTGGGTGATCACGGAGTACGCCGATCTGGAATGCCCATACTGCAGGGCATACACGCCACAACTGAAGCGATGGGTGAGCGAGCAAGAGAACGTGAAGCTCGCTTGGCATCACTTCCCTCTCGATAGTCATGGCCCTGCAGCAGTATCAGAGGCAAGGCTCGTTCAATGCGCGGGTTCATTGGGCGGGGCTTCGGCGTTCTGGGAAGCGATCGACCAGGTCCTGCTGCGCACACGTGGCAATGGCCAGGGGCTCGCTGATGAGTTGGAGGTACCTGGCATCTCTGCAGAAGGTCTTTCCACTTGCGCGAGGACAAGACTGGATATCCGAGCAGCCATTGAACAGCAATTGGCTGTGGCCAAGGGCCGGGGCATTGCCGCTACCCCTACGATCGAGGTCACCGACAGTTTGACGGGGCACAGCATGCGCCTGGAAGGTCCCGTGGATAGCGCCACACTGCTGTCGGTCGTGGATGACCTCGCAGCCCAGGCCACTGCGAGCAAGGAGTAGCCAGGGTAATGATCAAGATCACGGTCTCCCGCATCGACAATAATGACGAAGAAAGCAATCTACCAAGCAGGTTCTTCCCAAGCGCAGGCTCTGGCCATGGATGGTTTCAGCTTGAGTCGACCGGGGAAGAATTCCCCTCACACGATGAGCTGAGCTGGGCTCTCCAGGAGTGGAACGACGACTGCGTGCTCATGGACTATGACGCGACCACAGGCAAAGGTCGGTTCGTAATAGTCGACTGGTATGCCCCAGCGCCCGGGACCGTGATCGAGCTGCAGCTCGATATGAACCTGGAAGAACTTGATCCAGGTGACGAGGAATGGTTCGACTAGTTCACATTCTTGTAACGACCTGAGATCCGAGGGGAACGGACTTCCCTTCGCCCAGTCTCTGTCGGTGTGATTGTGGAGGTGAACGGGATGATGGAACTACAAGGTTTCGCCAGTAGACACAGCTTTTTGAGTGTTCAACTTGAAAAGCTCTATCAGCAGCTATCCGACTCACACGATGCCGTCGGCTTGTCGGCCTCCGTGACGCAACTCAACAACGATATTTGTGAACTGCAGCGGGATGTCATGGAGGCAGTAATACTTCGAAACCGATCATCCGCCGCAGTGACTTGGGCATCAGCGACCGGATACCCACAACTCACTCACGCTCTCGACGATCATGAGGATCTGGAGGAAGTGTGATGGTCAGCGTGAAACTACCGGTGAGACCCTGACGCAGTTCCTGAGGCATCCAATAGGCAAACTGCACCAGCCACGCGCCATCCTGCAGGCGATGGGTCTCCTGCCGAAACTTCTCAACCGATGCCTCATCAATCCCAAGAATGGCCGCCACTTCTTGGTTGGTGGGTATGGCGTCCTTCACCAGCCTGCCTCCTTGCGTCAAACCGGTATAGAAAATACTCCAGTGCCACCTGAGCGCCATCAACCGCTTATCGGTTGGCGAGTTTATCGCTCTCAATCCAAGAATGAGCGCGTTTAAGGGCCCAGGTCATCGCAGCCGTCATAGTCTGCCCTTTGCAGTCCATATGGCCCTCTTCGAGCAAAAGCTTTCCATCCAGAGCATAGATACCGAGAAATAGCTGAGTCAGGTGCTCGCGAGAGACCCGCACCTGAATGTTAATGAGGGAGCCGTCGGCCATCCGCTCATCGAAGTTCCTGAAGTGCAGATCGGGATCCGCCCACTCCCAGAATACTTGTCCTCTTTTGCGCATGTCCGTTCCAGTGTAAGTGCTGATCCGGGCAGTATGGAGTCACCTCAACGAGTCTGCCAGACCGAAAACGCCTCGCTTACGCCCGTGTGGGGATTCACCGAGAAATCCAAGTACCGTCAGATATCTATTTCCTACTGCGCCTGGCGGGCCGATCCGTTTTCCTGTACCCGTCCCCACTTCAGGTGCAGCCTCATGTTCAATATCCCCCCGCCTTCATCGCGAGTGATCCCGTTGTTCGTCGCCGCGCTGGCCACCGGTACCGCGCATGCCGAGACCTGGGCCATCACAGACGCGGCGCACCCACTCACCTCCGTACCGGCAGATGTGCGTGTCATCAAGCTCGATGATCAACAGCGCATCGAGGAGCAGTTGTCCAGGAAGCTACCACCCAACCCGCACCAAGCCGCGCTCGCCGCTAGGCAACTAATGGGCACGCCGGCCGGAGCTGCCCTTATGCAACAGCTAGCTGCCGCTCAGCAGGGCAATGCCGATGCCTGGAGTGTTGGGGTCTCGAAGGTGCCGGCAGTCGTTGTCGATCGCCGGTTTGTGATCTACGGCCAACCCGACGTGGCTGCTGCCATTCAGGCAATCAACCAGGCAAGGGGACGATGATGAGACGAATCTCGCGACTCACCTTGGCTGGGCTTCTAACCTCGGCGCTACCTTTCTCAGCCTACGCGGCCATCAGCTCAGCGGCGATTCTCGCCTCCACCACCTCGCCTACCTGCTTGGAATACAAAGTAGTCGGCATCTGCTACTGGCTGCTCTGCACACCCGTTGGCTGCACGGTCAAAACCTCAACCAAAGTCCGGCACTACATTCCGGACGCAGTGGTATCCGCCTATGCCAACACAGGGGGGAATCCGTGGACAGAGGTAAGCCCCATGGGGGCGCCGAATGCGACGGCGCAAGCCGGTAATGATGGGACTACCAACCACAACGCCGAGAACAACATCACCAAGTTCAAGGAGGCTGACGTCATCGGCCACCCTGGAGCTGCGGTATTCAGCCGATTTGTAAGCTCTTTTGGCTATTCCTGCCACGGCGCGACGACCCCCTACGTGCCCTACATGCTCAGCACCCTGGACACCCTCGCATGGCGGTACGGGGTTCCCGAATCCGTCTATCCAGAGGCCCTGATCCCCGGCATGCGGGAGGTCGGTGGACTTCTCTCGGCCGACATGTGGGGGAGCGTCTACCCACGGAGCGGGTTCATCCACCAGGTCGACGACTTCAAGGCCGGTGCAGTCATCGCCCAGCGTGCCGGTGACATCACGACGCGGGTAGGACAACCCCACGTATACCTGCCTATGCGCTCCCTGCCGGAGCCTGGCTACTGGCCTGCCGGGGAACTGAAAGAAGGTGATGCCAGCACAGGCAAGTGGCAGGAGCTGACGCCAACCATCAGCCCTACCTGCGCCGTGTTCCCCTCCCCTGGCCCGAATGCCGATGCAGTCGACGAAGCCTATGCCTGGGCCCTGTGGCGGCCCTATTCATGCTGCCAGCGCAAAGGCCAGACCTTCCTGGGAAGCACTGACTTCCAATGAGATAAGACCTGGAGAGCTATATGAACAAATTTACCATCGCCATCATTCTCGCTACTGGCATGGGCAGTACCTGGTGTATGGCTGAGGCCGCCGACCCAATCAAGGTGGAGTCCCAGGGCAGCGTGATCGGGGACGACGTGCTCTACAGTATCGGCGGCGGCAGCGCTGTCCAGATGGGCAGCGCTGGCCAGATGGAAAGCATCACCGTCGGCGCCGGCTGGCAGAACAACCTGGTCTGCGGAAACATGGACCTCAGCAACACCCTGCAGAACCAGCTGAACGGCGCAACACAGGGCTTCCAACAGATCATGGGCAGCGTCATCCAGAACGCGACCGGCGCTGTCACGTCGTTGCCGGCACTGATCCTGCAGCGGGCAAATCCCGCCCTCTACAACCTGCTGACCAACGGGATCCTGCAGGCGCGCCTCGACTACGACCGATCGAAGGGAACCTGCAGGGCGATGGCCGAACGGATGGCCGACATTGCCGGCGGCCAGATGGGGTGGGGCAAGGTTGCCGAAGGTCAGAAGATGGGGCAAGCCCTGGCATCGAGCAACGATGCCGTGGCAGTGGTCGACAAGGTCGAGCAAGCACCAGGATCGAACGGCGTGACTTGGGTCGGCGGTAAACAGGCCGGTGGCAATGGGCAGCAGCCCATCAAAGTGGTTGGGGATGTTGCCAAAGCAGGCTACAACCTCCTCAACAATCGCGCAGCTCAGGACACCTCGAGCATCCCGCAGTCCAGCTGCTCCAATGGACTGGTATGCGGCAGTTGGGAGTCTCCGGCCGAAGCCGCCCAGTTCGCAAACCGGGTCCTGGGTGAACAGCAGCTACAGACCTGTGAAGGATGCACGACTACATCGACTCCGGGTGTGGGCTTGACCCCGCTGATCCAGGAAACATACGACAAGAAGCTCGCGGCCCTGCAGGAGCTCTTGAAGCCCGGGACCCAGATCACCTCCGAGAAGCTGCGTGAAGCAAGCAGTGACTCCCTCCCCATTACCCGCGGCGTAGTTACTGCCCTTCGTGACGAGCGGGATCAGGCGGTGTTGGCCTCCCGCCTGGCATCCGAGGTCGCCTTGGCTGATGTCCTGGAGAAAGGTCTGCTGCTGCAGCGCATGCTGATTACAGGCAGCAAGGAACCCAACGTGAATGCGAACAAGCTCGCCGTTGAGGCCACACTCGGCCAGGTCGACACGCTTCAGCAACTCATCACCAACCTCAAGACCGAGCTCGACATGCGGCAGCAGCTCGCCAACAACTCTCCGATGAAGATCATCGAGCGCAGCAAGTCGCGCGCCGAAAGTTCCCGCTCGATCTACGAAGCGGCGCCTGAACAGGATCGCCTGATTCAGCTGCAGAAGCCTGCCGGCAAGGAGTGACCATGGCGGAAGATGTCGAGAAAAAAGCCCACCCCCTCAAAGTCCTCCTGGGAGGCGTGTTATTGAGCGTGGTGATGCTGTTGCTGAGCGTGTTGCTCGGCGTCATCGCGGTCAATCATCTGGGCGTGTTCGACACCTGGTTGAAGTGGCGTGAGGGCAATTACCTGCCACTGTTGCTATGGCGACTCGCCCTCTATGGCAGCATCGTCTTCGCGTGGGTGAAGCTCAAGGCGCGTCTGCCTGGGAGCGACGAAGATCAGTCGTCCAAGGGGGTTCAGCGGATCGAGTTCCTGGTACTCCTGTTGTTCGTGATCATCGAGATCTCGAAGGCGCCAATCACCTGGTCGGAGGTCCTATGACGCTCTATACGAACGACTACCTCGAGTATTACCTCACCCTGGTAGGGTGGATCATCAACAACGGGATCTGGGACATGATTTCGGACACGGGCCTTTTCGCCCTGCCCTTTATCATCATCGTGGCCCGTGAGTGGATCAAAGTCCGAGGAGAAGGCGCTGACGAGGGCAACAAGGGGGTGCTGTCCCTGGCTCGCATTGAAACCCAGCTGTACGTTGGGTATGTGGTTGTTTCACTGTGTGCTGTGCCAGCCATCTCCGTGGGATTTGACACTCTGCAGTTCGACCAGGCGCGAGGGAAGCAGTGCCAGGTACTGACGCCGGCGCCCTCGGAGACAGGCTGGAACACCACCTTCAGCTCGTTGGCCGGCAAGAGCGCGAAGGTGCCGGTGTGGTGGGCGCTCGTACACGCGCTGTCCAAGGGGTTGAATAGCGGCGCTGTTGCAGCAATCCCCTGCGGTACAGATCTCAGGCAAATGCGCATGGAGGTCGACGCGATGAGGATCGGCAATCCTCTGCTCGCGCAGGAGGTGGCAGACTTCACCCATGATTGCTTCGGCCCTTCCCGCGCGCGCCTGTTCATGCGTCAGCCCGACATTGGGTCGATCGCCAAAGACCAGAAGGCCCTACAGGACCTGAACTGGATCGGGTCCCACTACCTGCTGAACACGGCTGGTTACTACGACACGGATTACTCCAGAACACCCCGTACATCCTGGCCGTATGACACGAAACGAGATGATGGCATGCCCCAGGTTACCGGTGGTGGTGGGTATCCCACTTGCAAACAGTGGTGGTCTGACGGGAACATCGGCCTGCGGGACCGACTGAAAGCCCAAGTCGATCCTAGTTTGCTGAACCAGTTCCTCGGGTGGGCAAAGTGGCTGTCCCAGGAGGAAGTCACCGACTCGATGATTCGCCAGCTCGTGTCGCCTTCTAGCCAGGTCAACGGCGACGTCTACACCGATTATGGTGGACAGGTCGATGGAACCGTCTGGAACGGCCTTGCACGTGCAGGCGGAACATTGGGGGTCGCCGTCGGGTCGCTGGCCTTCTTCCCGGCGATGGACATGGTGCGCCAAGCCTTACCGATGGTAGTGGCCTTCCTCAAGATGGCCATGGTCATCAGCATTCCACTGGTGCTGATAATCGGTGCGTATCAACTGAAAGTTGCCATGACCATGTCAGTAACAATGTTCGCGTTAATATTTGTAGACTTTTGGTTCCAACTGGCAAGATGGGTCGACAGCACAATCATCGACGTTTTGTATGGTTCGGGCTCACCACACCTATCCTTTGATCCAGTGATGGGCTTGAACACCACCACTCAAGACGCGATTCTGAACTTCGTCATGGGTTCGATGTTCATCATCCTCCCGACCTTCTGGATAGTTGCTCTCGGCTGGGCTGGAGTGCAAACAGGGACGATCCTTAACGGTCTAACCAAAGGAACCGACGCTGTAGGAAAAGCTGGCAGCGAAGGGGGACAAATGGCTCAGAAGGCAGTGAAGTCAATCGGTGGGCAGTAGCGTTGATAAAAGCTTGGTCCTTTACTGAGACCAAGCTTTTCAAGGAAGATCCCGATCAAGACCGTCAGTACGCTCGCCCCACATATTGAGAGGGCAGCCCATAACTCCGTCCCGACCATAGGGGGCTTCTTTATCCTCGGAGAACATATCAACCTTATCCAGGTCAGCTTTGGAAAGTGCGTACAGGCCGAGAGCAAGTGAAATGACCGTCAGCAGCACCGACATAAGCCAGCTTATCGAGTTGGCTAAAATGAGCGCAATTACCATGGCGAGGACTACCCGCTTAACCCAACGGACTGTCGGATTCAAGTCATGCATGCAGAAGCGCGCCACACCTCCCAGGGCCCGGCCTAAGCGGAAGGCAATCGAGTGTTTGGCGGCTGCAGTCATGATTCAATCTCCTTGCCCTATGAGAGCATCTTGCCATCAGATATACGACAGCTTTGGCATTTTCGCAAGGGGTATGGCATAAAACGCCATCACCACTCATCAGGTTCACATCCATGGCCACCCACAATGTCGTCGTTCCACAGCCAATGGAGCAGTCCATTGATGACCTAGTCAGCACGGGTCGTTACCAGAACTTCAGCGAGGTCGTGCGTGCAGGCATCCGGATGCTGCTTGAGCATGAAGCAGCTGAGGCAGCCAGACTCGAAGCGCTGCGCAACGCAACATCAGTGGGCATCATGCAGGTCGAAGCAGGCCAATACGATGAAATCGATCCGGCCAATCTGGCAGCCTACCTCAATAATCTTGGAAGACTGGCGGGCGAAAAGCATGAGTAGGGCCATGGTTCGCATGTCCCCCCAGGCATGCATCGACATCGCCGATACGCTTCGCTTCACTGAGGTGAGGCTCGGTCAGTCCGTCAGGAGTCGGTATCAAGACCTGCTACAGCAGACGTTCCTCGCCCTAGCTGAACAGCCGACGCCGGTAGACAGCAAAATGCGTGATGAGCTTTCCCCGGGCCTTCGTAGCCTGCATCTGTCATTCAACGTGCTGCAGATGACTGACGGCCGCGTGATTAGACCTCGACATATCGTGTTCTACCGAGCTGGGACAGATCAAATCGTTGAGATACTACGAGTCCTCCACGATGCTATGGAGGTCGCACAGAATTTGAAACACCTGCATCAGCAGTAAAGGGTAAATGGCTCAACAGAAAATGGGCTTGAATGGATAATGGAATGGATCACAAGGGTAAAAGCCTTACCTGAAAGGGCCCAAAAACTGAAAGGGCGTCAAGGAGTTAGTCGATGAGTTTCTTAGGGAAAATGGTCCGCCTTGCGACGGTACACCCCCCGTTCATAAACAGCATGAGCAAGGACTTTAGAGACGAAGCAAATGCAGCTTTCGCCGCAAAGCTTAAACGTAGCAAGTTATACATGATCGGGGCTAGGCCACGGACAGAGTTTGGCGATGTACGAATCGTCGACACAGTAAATGACATTGCCCGGATAGAAATTAAGTTAGCAGGAGAGACAGTTGACTGGGGCTATATTAATCTGCAAGCAAATGTACCCCTTGGGGGAGCGGTACATGCGGCCTGGGACGACCAAATAATTCAGATCGGACACAACCGTCCAGGTCCTGGTGAGAAGATGCACTCACACACCTGGTATACCCCCGATTCAGTATACTGGGAAAAATCTAGGGGGAACCCAAACTTACAAGGATTCAACAATCACGCCATTGTTTGCAACTACGACCTACTTTATGTTGGGATAGCAAACAAGCAGGATAGTTTCGAGCGACTGCTAAATAAAGCTCATCAAGGTCGTGTTGAGATCCTTACAGAAGAACAGATTCGCTACCCAACCCCATCGAATCGAGTTTCAGACGAAATCGTATTATTCTTCTTCGACATTGATCCACTTATTATTCAGACATGGGCGCCTGAGGATGAAATGGATGACATGGTTTTGGATATTAATAGCTCGCGCACTATAGCAGATGCCGAAAAAGCATTTGTTAGCCTACTGAAACCCGAGTACAACAATGTTCAATTCAAAGAGTATCCAAGAGGAAAGGATGGCCTTTACGGTTCGGGCTTCAACGTCTATCAATACGTAATATTTGAAAATTTCACTTTTAACACACCATCTGGAACGTTTAATGGCTCAAGAAACGAATTTGGGCTGGGTAGCTCCGGGCACACCATCGTCGTAGAGGGGGACAACGTGACCCTCTACCCTCCCGAATGATGGCCATCTGCCAAGAAATCCGTTCCCCTCGGAATTCGCTTTACCGTTGATGCCATCTTGGCATTAAGAGAAAAGCCCGCTCCATGCACACCCCATGGAGCACCCTATGCAACTCCTCTCCTGGTTGAGCCGCAAACCGGCTAAACCAACACCAGAAGCCTCACCACAGGGCTTCCATCTGCCGGCGAAGGCTACTGCTCTCCTGCAGAGCCCACTCCGTCAGCAGCTCCTGGAGAACATCTGGCGCCGGGCTTCGCTCTCACGAGCTCAGTTCAATACCCTCTACCTTAAACCGCTCGAGCGCTACGCTGAGCTGGTGCAGCTGCTCCCTGCCTCTGAAAACCATCACCATGCCCACCTTGGCGGACTCCTGGACCACGGCCTGGAGATCGTGGCCTATGCCCTAAAGATCCGGCAGACGCACCTTCTGCCAATAGGCGCTCCACCGGAGTCCCAATCCGCTCAAG
This sequence comes from Pseudomonas sp. PsB, assembly GCF_043658375.1. Taxonomy (NCBI): domain Bacteria; kingdom Pseudomonadati; phylum Pseudomonadota; class Gammaproteobacteria; order Pseudomonadales; family Pseudomonadaceae; genus Pseudomonas; species Pseudomonas sp. PsB. The sequence continues at coordinate 37,543 of NZ_JBIGLU010000027.1, forward strand.
CAGAAGCCTGGACTGCAGCGGCCGCCTACGGCGCGTTGCTACACGACTTGGGGAAGATCGCTGTTGACCTCCGCGTCGAGCTCGAAGATGGCCGCGCATGGCACCCATGGCACGGCCCGATCAACCGCCCCTACCGGTTCAAGTATGTGAAAGGTAGGGAGTACCAACTGCACGGGGCTGCTTCAGCTCTTGTGTACATGCAAGTCCTGGACACCGGAATCCTGGACTGGCTCAGCGGTTTCCCTGAATTATGGAAGCAACTGATCTACCTTCTCGCCGGCCAGTACGAGCACGCCGGCATCCTCGGCGAAATGGTGATCCAGGCGGATAAAGCTTCCGTTGCCCAGCAACTGGGAGGCAATCCTGAACGCGCGCTGGCGGCCCCAAAGCAATCGCTGCAGCGACAACTGGCCGACGGTCTGCGATTCCTGGTGCGAGAAAAACTCAAGCTCAATCAGCCAGATGGACCGGCAGATGGTTGGCTGACGCAAGATGCGCTTTGGCTGGTGAGTAAGCCAGCAGCAGACCAGCTCCGGGCATACTTGCTGACCCAGGGTATTGAGGGAGTGCCAACCTCCAATGCTCCGTTCTTCAACATGCTGCAGGACCAGGCAATCATCCAGACCAATGCCCAGGATAAGGCGATCTGGAAAGCCACCATCGATAACGGCCGCGGTTGGAAGAACAGCTTCACCTTCTTAAAGGTCTCGCCGGTACTCGTCTGGCCGAATCCGGACGAACGCCCCCCTCTATACGGTGGCAGCCTCACCCTGGACCAGGAACCGGAGACAGTCGCGCAGGCGGGCACCAGTGCGGAAACCGTCTGTGCGGTACCGGATGAGCCAGTCGCCCCCTCGGGCGATGCAACTCAACCGCCGGCACGACCTCGAGCCCTAGTCCAGCCAACTCCAACCGAAGGGATCCGATCATCTGAGCGCGAAGAATTACTGTCACTGTATAGTAATATCACTGCGCCATCAGAAGAGCTAAGTGCTAGCCCAGGCTCAGCAGCCGCCTCCCCTCCTCAGCAAGGACTCGAAGAGGTAGAGCCGGCTGACGATTCTCTAGCAGCCACAGCAAGGAATGCTGCAATAAAAGATGTCACCACCATGCCTACGAGTAGTTCGCTGGGAGGAGCTTTCATCGCCTGGCTCAAAGCCGGGGTCGCCTCCCACAAATTGATCATCAACGATACCAAGGCCCTGATTCACACCGTCGACGACACAGCAATGCTCGTTACCCCTGGGATCTTCAAGCGATATGTGCTTGAGCACCCGGAGCTTGAGAGGATCGTCGGTAAACCGGGGACAGCGGCCTGGCAGCATGTACAACGCGCATTTGAGAAAGAGAAGAGCCACCAGAAAACCAGCAAGCAGCTGAACATCTGGACCTACGATGTAGTAGGCCCACGGAAGACCACGCAGCTGAGGGGCTACTTGCTTCTTGATCCGAAGCTGATCTTTGCTGAGCAGCCCCTGAACAACCCAAGCTTGCGACGAGTGACGGAAGGGGCCGCTGAATGACGCCCCAGAAATTGCTCCGGGAATACCTCGTCGATCACGACCTCCGGCCTGCCAGCGCGAAAATCTACGGCGCGGCAATGAAGAAGCTGGAAAAGAACTTCGGTAACGCTGTTGATGTGGAGACCATCGATCGACGGGACGTCCTTGCCTTAAGGAACAAGCTGATTGAAGGAGGTCTGTCGAAGCGCAGCTGGAACACTTACTCCAATCACCTCCGAACAATATGGGGGTACGGCATCGAGTACGGGATTCTTCCCAACACCGATGTGAACCCATTCAAGAAGACGACGGTAATTGCACCGAAGCGACAGAGCAAAATCATTGCCGGCGAAGCGATCGTCCGTGCAAGGCGGTGGCTCAGAAGTCTTGCTGACCAGGAGGAGTCGACTGGGGACCGGGCCAGAATCACACCAGCGTGGTTCTGGCTGGCAACTTTCGAGATGTTCTACTACACCGGCATACGGCTGAATGCACTGCTATGCATCCGGCTCAAGGATGTGGACTGGGATCGACGGCTGGTTCTCGTCCGCGGCGAAACCGAAAAAACACACCGCGAGTTTCGCATTCCCATCATGGATGGGCTAGCGCCGCACATTCAGCGCCTCGTCGATGAAGCTCGTCGAGCGGGCTTTGCCGCCGATGACCAGCTGTTCAACGTCAATCGTTTCTCCCGCCATTACAAGCGGCATGAAATGAACTCGGACCAGGTCGAGGCGATGTACAAGAAGCTGATCATCAGGCTCGGGGTGCGGATGACTCCGCACCGGTTCAGGCACACGCTTGCAACCGATCTGATGAAGCAGCCGGAAAGAAACATCCACCTGACCAAGAACCTGCTGAACCATTCGAACATCGCAACCACTATGAGCTACATCGAAGCCGACTATGACCACATGCGAGACGTACTGCACGAGCGCAGCATGCAGCAGGGGGCATTGAGGCTTGTACGTCGGGTGGATGAATGTAGTGCACCAAATTCGCGTCCTGGTGAAAGCGGTACCCGCACAGAGCCTGGTCGACGAATAACGATCGAAGAAGATGATCAAGGAGGTGGCTGCTCGGCACCAGAACGTCTGCTGATTGAGTTCAGGCAGAGCTGTGCCAGTGCTTTGCTACCGCCCGAAGATCTCTTTCAACCAAGCCTTCTGTTCAGCCTGATGGCATCGACAACAGGGTCTACACCTTTTGCTCGATCTCATTCTGCTGTCGCAGGCACTGTGTACAACGCCCGTGCCTCCCCGAAGTTCTGAACCGACGAATGGCAATGAGCCACTACATGGTTAGCTGAAGCAGGGCAGATAGCACATAACTGTTCCAGGTCACTGGTGCTAGGAAACTGGCGCCATGCCTTTGGCTGCGCGTGTTTTGGAGACGTCGCGAAGCGAGGTTTCGCGGAGGTGAGCAGCCCGCAAATCCCCTAAGTCATTGAGTTTTTTGGCCCAGGAACGAAAAAGCCCGCCATAAGTGGCGGGCTATTCCATATTGACATCACGCCGAAGCGAGCCTAAGGTTCGCTCCAGACGGCTGCAAGACTAGACATGGCTGTGGCAAGCCCCCCTCTCTAGCACTCACGAACCGCTGTGAATAATGGTGGGTCGTGTAGGATTCGAACCTACGACCAATTGGTTAAAAGCCAACTGCTCTACCAACTGAGCTAACGACCCGTTGGATGGCGCGTATAATACTGATTTCTAACGGGAAATCAACACCCCATCAAACTTTTTTCAAAAATACCGCGTCGGATCTTCGACTCCGGCGGCCTTGAAGCCGTCGGCACGCAGGCGGCAGCTGTCGCATTTGCCGCAGGCACGGCCGTCATCGTCGGCCTGGTAGCAGGAAACGGTCAGGCTGTAATCCACGCCGCGAGCCATACCGGCCTGCACGATCTGCGCCTTGCTCATGTTCTGCAGCGGCGCCTGGATGCGGAAGCCCTGCCCTTCGACGCCAGCCTTGGTCGCCAGGTTGGCCATGCGCTCGAAGGCTTCGACGAACTCAGGGCGGCAATCGGGGTAGCCGGAGTAATCCACGGCATTCACACCAATGAAGATGTCACGGGCTTCCAGCACCTCTGCCCAGCCCAGGGCCAGGGACAGGAACACGGTGTTGCGCGCTGGCACATAGGTGACCGGGATGCCTTCACCCGGGGTTTCCGGCACGTCGATGCTGCTGTCGGTCAATGCCGAGCCGCCGATGCCATCCAGGTTCAGGCCAATAACCTTGTGCTCGACCACGCCCAGGTCGCGGGCAACGCGGGCGGCGGCGTTCAGTTCGGCGCGGTGGCGCTGGCCGTAGTCGAAACTCATGGTGTAGCAGCTGTAGCCTTCGGCCTTGGCCATGGCAACCACGGTGGCCGAGTCCAGGCCGCCGGACAGCAGGATTACTGCGCGTTTGTCGGTCATGTGTGCTTGCTCCTCAATCAACGTCCGGGTTCGTCGTTCCACAGCAGCTTGTGCAGCTGCAGCTGGAAGCGTACGGGCAGGTTGTCGGCAACGATCCAGTCCGCCAGCTCGCTGGCGTTCACCTGGTGGTGGCTGGGCGAGAACAGCACTTCGCCGGCACGCTCGGCCAGGTTGTACTGGATCAGCTTGGAGACCGCCCAGTCGTAGTCCTCGCGGGAACAGATGACGAACTTGACCTGGTCGTTGCGGGTCAGCTGCTCGATGTTCTCGTAGCGGTTACGGTGCGACTCTTCGGAGCCAGGGGTCTTCAGGTCGACCACGCGGCTGACGCGGGTGTCGGTGCCGGCAATATCCAGCGCGCCGCTGGTTTCCAGCGACACCTCGTAACCGGCGTCACACAGGCGCTGCAACAGCGGCAAGGCGTTGGGCTGGGCCAATGGCTCGCCACCGGTGACGCAGACGTAGCGCGGCTTGAAGCCGGCGACCTGCTCAAGGATCGAATCGAGGGTGCGTACGGTACCGCCACTGAAGGCATAGGCACTGTCACAGTACTGGCAGCGCAGGGGGCAACCGGTGAGGCGCACGAATACCGTGGGCAACCCAGCCGTTCGCGTTTCACCCTGCAAGGAGTAAAAGACTTCGGTGATGCGTAATGTGTCTTGCATGCTCGCCACGGGCGTGACAGCTAAACAGGCTGCCCGCCTCCGTCAGGCACTGTCGCGGACTCGACATAGCGTTATCCGCAGCAGCGTGTTTACGAAAAAAGGGCAGTGATTCTAACGAAAAAACCCGCGACAAGCGCGGGTTTCTTTCAAGCGGTACTGCTTAGAGCTTCTGCAGGTCACGCTGGGCCAGTTGCGCGGCCGAGGTGCCGGGGTACTGGGTGATGACCTGCTGCAGGATACCCTTGACCTTGTCGGTGTGGCCCATGCGGCGCTCGACGTCGGCCAGCTTGTACAGCGAATCCGGCACCTTGCTGTGCTTCGGATACTTCTGGCTGACCTGGGCGAAGGCCTGGCTGGCAGCCGGCAGGTCGCCCTTGGCCAGGTTCACTTCACCCAGCCAGTACTGGGCATTGCCGGCGTACTGGCTGTTGGGGTACTTGCGCAGGAAGGCGTTGAACGCCTGGCTGGCCTTGTCGAAGTCTTTCTGCTTGATCAGGTCGAAAGCGGCATCGTAGTAGAGCTTTTCTTTCGCCGGATCACCGGGCTCGCTACTGGCGGCCGGTTGTTGAGCAGCAGCACCTGCTGCTGCATCGGGGGCGGCATTGGATGCACCACCACCGGAGGAATTGTCAGGGGTCGCGGCAGGCGCGGCGCCACTGTTGATGCGACGGTCCAGGTCCTGGTAACGCTCCAGGTTTTCCTGCTTCATGCGCGACACATCGTTCTGCAGCTCTTCGATGATGCCTTGCTGGCGGGAAAGCTGATCCTGCATCTGTTGCAGCTGCATGAACAGCTGGCCCTGTGCAGAGGCAGGGGCCGAAGCCCCTGACCCGGCATAGGCGCCGCTCGTGCCATAACCCGCAGGCGGATAGCTGCCTGCGTTGTCATCAACTACAGGGACCTCAGCCCAGGCCGCGAGCGGCAGGCTGAGTGCGAGGACGGTTACTACACGGCGGCACATACGCATAAGAACTTACTTACGCAGTTCTACGCGACGGTTCTGAGCCCAGGACTGCTCGTCGTTGCCAGTGGCAACCGGACGCTCTTCACCGTAGGAGACCAGTTCCAGCTGAGCAGGGGAAACGCCCTGCAGAACCAGGTAGCGCTGGACGGCCTTGGCACGACGCTCACCCAGAGCCATGTTGTACTCGCGGGTGCCGCGCTCGTCGGTGTTGCCTTCCAGGACAACGCGGTTGCCGTTGGCTTTCAGGTCCTTGGCGTGAACGTCCAGAGCGCGCATGGCTTCTGGCTTCAGGTCCGAGCTGTCGTATTCGAAGTAGAAGGTGGTGATTGCGCGCAGGGCAGCTTCTTCGCTCAGGGAGCCGTCAACAGCGCCAGTGTTGGCACCGTAGCCAGCGTTCGGATCTACGGCAGCGCCTTCGCCTGCGTTGTCACCGCCCTTCGAGGAGCAACCTACAGCTACGGCCATGGCCAGAGCCAGCGCAGCAAATTTACCAAACTTCAGCATTTCCATCGTGAAACTCCTAATGAAACCCCAGTGTGTTAAGCAAAAGTATTACGCCGCAATCAGTTCAGGTAAGGGGACCAGGACGGTTCTCTGACTTCGCCTTGAGCGGTAGGAAGTGGGAGCCTCACGCGGCCATTAAGCGACACGAGCATCAAGACTCCCCGGCCCTGCTGGCGGGTGGCGTAGATTAGCATGGTGCCGTTTGGCGCAACAGTGGGAGACTCATCAAGACTCGTTTCCGAGAGAATCTTTACACTTCCGCGTTGCAAATCCTGGGCCGCAACTTTGAAGTTGGTGAAGCCCTGCTGGCGATGGATCATCACCAGGGTCTTTTCGTCCGCCGACAGTTTCGGGTTGGCGTTGTAGTTACCCACGAAAGTTACACGCTCGGCACCACCGCCACCGACCGACTGCTTGTAGATCTGCGGCTTGCCGCCACGGTCGGAGGTGAAGTACAGGGTGTTGCCATCCTTGCCCCAGAACGGCTCGGTGTTGATGCCCGGGCCGGCGGTGACACGGCTGATCTGGCGCGAAGCCACGTTCATCACGTAGATGTCCGGGTTGCCGTCCTTCGACAGCACGAACGCCAGGCGCGTACCGTCCGGCGACCAGGCTGGCGCACCGTTCAGGCCTTCGAAGTTGGTGACCTGCTCGCGGCGACCGGTATCGATGTGCTGGACGAAGATGCGCGGGCGCTTCTGCTCGAACGAAACATAGGCGATGCGCTTGCCATCCGGAGCAAAGCGTGGCGACAGGATCGGTTCACGCGATTGCAGCAGGGTAACCGCACGTGCGCCGTCGTAGTCCGAACGCTGCAGGGTATAGCGGGTGTTGTTGGTGGAGAAGCGCTCGGCCGTCACGTACAGCATGCGGGTGGAGAACGCACCCTTGATGCCGGTGAGCTTCTCGAACGACTGGTCGGCAATGTAGTGCGCCATGTCGCGCAGCTGGTCGACGCTGCCCGCCACGCTACCGGTCAGCACCTGCTGCTCGGTGGCGACGTTGAACAGCGCGTACTGTACCTGGAGGCGACCGCCCGACGGCACGATGCTGCCGACCATCACGTACTGCGCGCCCAGCGCTTTCCAGTCACGGAAGATCACTTCGCTGGCCTGCGACGGCTGGCTGATCATGTTCTGCCGCGGAATCGGCGAGTAGTAGCCGGAGTTGCGCAGGTCGTTGCCGATGATGTCGGCCATGTCTTCCGGCAGCACGCTGCCGCCCTGCAGACCGAACGGCACTACCGCGATGGGCGTGGCCCGGTCGCTGCCGCTGGTGACCAGGATGTTCTTTTCCTCTGCCACGGCCATGCCTGCCACGCAGCACAGCATGACCAGCAGTCCTCTCAGACGTTTAATCACAACGCTAGATCCTCAGGTGTAAATGTCATCTTGAACGAACGATATTGGTTGAAATCGCTCGGCTTCATACCCTGCATCTCGGTCAGACGACCGATGTTCTTCACTGCTGCCACCGCCGAGCTGTCGTACGGGCCGTCACCACTGGACCGGGCCACGCTGACGCTGGTGATGGTACCGTCCGGCAACATGTTGATCTGCAGGACCACCGTCATGCCCTTGCGCGCGGAAGGCGGACGTGCCCAGCCCTCGGCCGCGCGCATGCGGATCAGGTCGTCGAAGTCGCCGGCCACCTGGTCACCCTGCTCGTCGGCCAGCGCCTGCTGCCGTTCGGTAGTGTCGGACAACAGCTCGGCCAGGGCCTGGGCTTTCTTGTCTTCCGCCGCCTTGCGGGCCGCTTCCTGTGCCTTTTTCTTCTGGGCATCTGCAGCGGCCTTTTTCTTGGCCTCTTCAGCTGCCTTCTTCTTCGCTTCCTCGGCTACCGCTTTCTTCTTGGCGTCCTCGGCTGCTTTCTTCTTGGCCTCTTCGGCCGCCTTTTTCTTGGCGTCCTCGGCGGCTTGTTTCTTCGCCTCTTCAGCGGCCTCTTTCTTGGCCTCTTCTTCGGCTTTTTTCTTTTCTTCCTCGGCCTTCTTCTTGGCGATGTCGGCCTGCTGCTTCTCGGCAGCCTTCTTCGCCTCTTCGGCCTTCTTGGCTTCGGCGGCTTTCTTGGCCTCGGCGGCTTCGGCAGCTGCCTCGGCTTTCTTGGCTTCGGCGGCCTCGCGAGCCTCTTCGGCCTTTTGAGCGGCGTCGGCTTTCTTTTGTTCCGCGGCCTTCACGGCCTCCTGCTCGACCTTCTTCTGTTCCAGCTGCTCGACCTCGGTCTGGCGCGAAGCGGTTTTCTTCGCTTCCCCGGCAATCTTCTGATTGGTCTGGGTGGTCGCCTGGCTCTTGGACTTGAGCTGGTACAGGGTAGCCTGGACGATCGGCTTGGATGGCGGCAGCTCAGGCGTCATGGCAAAACTGACGAACAGCAGGGCGAACACCAGCACATGCAGGCCGATGGCCCAGATACTGGGCCAGAAGTAGCTTTCCGAGGCGGATGGCTCTCGCTGTTGCATCAGGGCGCCTCGGTAATCAGGCCAACGTTACCGACACCGGCCTTCTGCAACCCGCCCATGGCACCCATGACCGCGCCATAGTCGACAGCCTTGTCGCCACGAATGAACACCTGGGTCTGCTTGCCCTGGTCACGGCCGGCGGCAATGATCTTGGTCACCGCGTCGGTCATGGCAGGCAAGGTCATGGCCTTGTCCATCTGCTTGTCGGTATCGACTTCGCTGCCGAGGTTCCAGTAGTAGGTCTTGTCGGCCTTGATGGAGATGGTGAGGATCTGGACGTTGTTGTCCTGCGGCAAGGCTTCACTGGAAACCTTGGGCAGGTCTACCTTCACGCCCTGGTTGAGCATGGGCGCCGTCACCATGAAGATGACCAGCAGTACCAGCATCACGTCGATGTAGGGCACCACGTTCATCTCGGCGACGGGCTTGCGTTTGTGGCGAACTCGGGCCATGGGCTTCTACCTGATTACTCTTCGCTGGTGTGCACTTTGCGGTGCAGGATCGCCTGGAACTCGTCGGCGAAGGTGTAGTAACGGCCGATCAGCACTTCGCTGCGGGCCGAGAAGCGGTTGTAGGCGATAACCGCCGGGATTGCCGCGAACAGGCCGATGGCGGTGGCGATCAGCGCTTCGGCGATACCCGGGGCGACCGTGGCCAGGGTGGCCTGCTGGGCGCTGGCCAGGCCGCGGAAGGAGTTCATGATGCCCCATACGGTACCGAACAGGCCGATGTAGGGGCTGGTCGAACCGACGGTGGCCAGGAACGGCAGGCTCTGCTCGAGTTTTTCTTCCTCGCGCGAGATGGCTACGCGCATGGCACGGGCAACACCCTCCATGACCGCGTCCGGGTCAACGCCCGGCTGCTGGCGCAGGCGCGAGAATTCTTTGAAGCCGGCACGGAAGACCTGCTCGACACCGGAATCCGGGTCTGGGTTGCTGCCTGCCTGGCGGTACAGCTTGGACAGGTCGATGCCCGACCAGAAGCGCTCCTCGAAGGCATCCAGCGCACGACGACCGGCGCGCAGCATGGTGCTGCGCTGGAAGATCATGACCCATGAGGTGACCGAGGCGGCCACCAGGGTCAGCATTACCAGCTGTACCAGCACACTGGCATTGCTGACCAGACTCCACATGGAGGTATGGTCGACGACGTTAGCTTCCACGCTTATTCTCCTGCATTCGATTGAGTACCCGAGCCGTCCGCCGCAAAGGCGTCACGCAGCTCCGGGGGTATGGCTCGGGGTTTGAAAGTGTCGGCGCGCACGGCGGCCACCAGGAACTGCCCTTCGCAGAGCAGCGTTTCATCCTTTTCCCGCCAGACCTGCTGCACGAAGCGCAGGCTGGCGCGATTGAGTTCAAGTACTTGCGCGGTGACCCGCAGCTCGTCGTCCAGCCGCGCCGGCGCGTGATAGCGCGCTTCGCTGGAGTGGACCACGAACAGCAGGTTGTCTTCGGCCAGCTGCGCCTGGGAAAAGCCCAGGTGCCGCAGCCGCTCGGTACGCGCGCGCTCCATGAATTTCAGGTAATTGACGTAATACACCACGCCACCGGCATCGGTATCTTCGTAATAGACGCGACAACGGTGTGCGAACGGTTCCAGGCCATTTTGCGCGCGCATACTCTAGTGCTTACTCCTCAGCTTGCCAATCCGCTGTGGCAACTGTTTTTTCTTCATTAATGTCTTATTGCCAGCGCACCCTCGGCATGCCAGCGGTAGGACCACGAAAAGCCGTTTTCGATCTGTCACTCATCGCCCGTTTCGGAAAAATCCCCACCCTCCCCCAGGCGCACGGGCACGTTCAGGCCAAAGTGCAGGTAGGCATGCCGGGTGACCACGCGGCCGCGCGGCGTGCGCATGATGTAGCCTTGCTGGATCAGGTACGGCTCGAGCACGTCCTCGATGGTGTGACGCTCTTCACTGATGGCCGCGGCCAGGTTGTCCACGCCGACCGGGCCACCGTCGAACTTCTCGATCATGGTCAGCAGCAGGCGGCGGTCGGAGTGGTCGAAACCGCGCTCGTCGACGTCCAGCAGGTTGAGCGCCATGTCGGCCACGGCCTTGGTGATCTGGCCCTTGCCGCGCACTTCGGCGTAGTCGCGCACGCGGCGCAGCAGGCGGTTGGCGATACGTGGCGTGCCACGGGCGCGGCGGGCGATCTCGTAGGCACCCTGGTCTTCGATGGCCAGGCCGAGGATGCCGGCGGAACGGCTGACGATGGTGGCCAGGTCCTTGTCGCTGTAGAACTCCAGACGCTGGACGATACCGAAACGGTCGCGCAGCGGGTTGGTGAGCATGCCGGCACGGGTGGTGGCACCGACCAGGGTGAACGGCGGCAGGTCGAGCTTGATCGAACGGGCCGCTGGCCCTTCGCCGATCATGATGTCGAGCTGGAAGTCCTCCATCGCCGGGTACAGCACCTCTTCGACGACCGGTGACAACCGATGGATCTCGTCGATGAACAGCACATCGTGCGGTTCGAGGTTGGTCAGCATGGCCGCGAGGTCGCCCGGGCGCTCGAGGATGGGCCCCGAGGTACTCTTGACCGACACGCCCATTTCCTGGGCGATGATGTTGGCCAGGGTGGTCTTGCCCAGGCCGGGCGGGCCGAAGATCAGCGTATGGTCGAGCGACTCGCTGCGGCCACGGGCGGCCTGGATGAACAGCGCCATCTGCTCGCGCACCACCGGCTGGCCGATGTACTCGTCCAGCCGCAGCGGACGGATCGCACGGTCCTGGACTTCTTCACGGTCGCGGCCACTGGCGGCGATCAGGCGGTCGGCTTCGATCACTTGGTAATCATCCCTTTCAGGCTGCGGCGGATCAGCTCCTCACTGCTCAGGCCGGCCTTGTCCTTGATCGCGGCGATCGCCTTGCTGGCTTCCTGCGGCTTGTAGCCCAGCGAAACCAGGGCGCTGACGGCATCGGCTTCGGCCGTGGATGCGCTGGCGACCGGCAGCGGCCCGTCGGAGACCAGGGTGAACATGGCCGGGGACGTTTCCCAAGCCTTGAAGCGGTCCTTGAGCTCGACCAGCAGGCGTTCGGCGGTTTTCTTGCCAACACCGGGCACGCGCACCAGGGCCGAGGTGTCCTGAGCCTGCACGCAGCGCACCAGCTCGTCCACTTCCAGCCCGGACATCAGCGCCAGGGCCAGCTTCGGCCCTACGCCATTCAGGCGGATGAGTTCGCGGAACAGTTCGCGCTCGCGCTTTTCGGCAAAACCGTAGAGCAAGTGAGCATCCTCGCGCACCACCAGGTGGGTGTGCACGGTTACGGGTTCGCCCACCTTGGGCAGACGGTACAGCGTGGTCATGGGAACTTCCAGTTCGTAACCTACGCCGTTGACGTCGATAATCAGGTGCGGCGGCTGTTTTTCCGCCAGGGTGCCGCGCAAACGTCCAATCACGTTCCGATCCTTCCTCTCGGGTAGCCGGTCAAAGACCGCTCAACCCTATCAGCAAATGCAGCGGGTGAACGCATCACCCGAACAAAATGTGTATCAGCGCATGAAGCGCCTACAGACGCAAGCGCCCGCCGCGTCGCCTTGCCGTGGCCAGGCCATGCGGCACCAGGCTGGAGCGGGTATGGGCATGGCACAGGGCGATGGCCAGGGCGTCGGAGGCGTCGACCTGCGGCTTTTGCGTCAGTTTCAGCAGGTGCATGACCATCATCATCACCTGCTCCTTGTTGGCCCCACCGGTACCGGCTACCGCCTGCTTGACCTGGGTGGCGCTGTATTCGGCGATTTCCAGGCCGGCTTCGGCGGCGGCGACGATGGCCGCGCCACGGGCCTGGCCGAGCTTGAGCGCCGAGTCGGCGTTACGGGCCATGAACACCCGTTCGATGCCCATGGTTACCGGGCCGTGCTGGGCGATGATTTCACCCACGCCACGAAAAACGATCTGCAACCGCTCGTGCAGCTCGCCGCTGCCGGTGCGGATGCAGCCCGACGCCACGTACTCGCAACCACGGGCGGTCTGGCGTACCACGCCATAGCCGGTGATGCGCGAGCCGGGGTCGATACCAAGAATCAGAGTCATAGTGCCTGTCGAAAAATTGATGCATCTCTGCAAACTGTACCGGCCCTTTCGCGGGTAAACCCGCTCCCACAGGTACTGCACCGACTCTGAATGTGGTGCAGTACCTGTGGGAGCGGGTTTACCCGCGAAAGGGCCGGTACAGGCGCTGACAAACTTGAAGAACTGGCATGGATCGCCAGGACACCTTAGCCGAGGTTTTCCATGATCTCATCGGAAATCTGGGCATTGGAGTAGACGTTCTGCACGTCATCCAGGTCTTCGAGCATGTCGATCAGCTTGAGTACTTTCTCGGCACCGTCCTGGTCGAGTTCGGCGCTGGTGGTCGGCTGCATGACGATTTCCGCGTCAGCGGCCTTGAAGCCCGCCTCTTCCAGGGCATTGCGCACGGCGTAGAAGCTGTTGAACGAGGTGAACACGTCGAACGAGCCGTCGTCGTTGGCCACCACGTCATCGGCATCGGCTTCCATCGCCGCTTCCATCAGCGCGTCTTCTTCCACGCCCGGGGCAAAGCTGATCTGCCCCTTGCGCTCGAACAGGTAGGCCACCGAACCGTCGGTACCCAGGTTGCCACCACACTTGGTGAAGGCATGACGCACGGCAGCGGCGGTACGGTTGCGGTTGTCGGTCATGGCCTCGACCATGATCGCCACGCCACCCGGGCCGTAACCTTCGTAGCTGAGCTCTTCGACGTTGTCGCTTTCGTTGGTGCCGGCACCACGGGCCACGGCACGATCGATGATGTCGCGGCTCATGTTGGCGCCCAGGGCCTTGTCCAGCGCCAAACGCAGGCGCGGGTTGGATGCCGGGTCAGCACCACCCTGCTTGGCAGCGACCGTCAGTTCGCGGATCCACTTGGTGAAGATCTTGCCTCTCTTGGCATCCTGGCGCTCTTTGCGGTGCTTGATGTTCGCCCACTTGGAATGACCAGCCATAACGACTCCGAATCCTTTGAATCACAAACAGCCCCGCCCCTGTACGGGGCGGGACGGGAAATTGCCTGCGCCGAAACGCAAAGGCGCATCCATGTGGATGCGCCCGGGGACTGCTTACTCGACCTTGGTCTGTTCGCGCAGTCGGATGTGCAGCTCGCGCAGGGCCTTGGCGTCGACCATGCCAGGGGCCTGGGTCATGACGCACGCGGCGCTCTGGGTTTTCGGGAAGGCGATCACTTCACGGATCGACTGGGCGCCGGTCATCAGCATGACCAGGCGGTCCAGGCCGAAGGCCAGGCCACCGTGAGGCGGTGCACCGAACTTCAGGGCGTCGAGCAGGAAGCCGAACTTCTCTTCCTGTTCTGCCGCCTCGATGCCCAGCAGGCGGAACACGGCCTGCTGCATCTCTTTACGGTGGATACGGATCGAACCACCACCCAGTTCGGTACCGTTCAGGACCATGTCGTAGGCACGGGACAGGGCCACGGCCGGGTTGGCCTCGAGCTCTTCCGGGGTGCACTTCGGCGCGGTGAACGGGTGGTGCAGCGCGGTGAAGCTGCCGTCTTCGTTCTCTTCGAACATCGGGAAGTCGACCACCCACATCGGTGCCCACTCGCAGGTCAGCAGCTCGAAGTCGTGGCCCAGGCGGATACGCAGCGCGCCCAGGGCTTCGCTGACCACCTTGAACTTGTCGGCACCGAAGAACACGATGTCGCCGTCAACGGCGCCAACGCGGTCGAGGATGGTGTTGAGGTTGGCCTCGGGGATGTTCTTGACGATCGGCGACTGCAGGCCTTCGACGCCCTTGGCGCGCTCGTTGACCTTGATGTAGGCCAGGCCCTTGGCACCGTAGATGCCGACGAACTTGGTGTACTCGTCGATCTTGCTGCGCGGCATGCTGGCGCCGCCTGGCAGGCGCAGGGCGGTAACGCGGCACTTCGGATCGTTGGCCGGGCCGGCGAACACCTTGAAGTCGACGTCCTTGAGCTGGTCGGCAACGTCGACCAGTTCCAGCGGAATACGCAGGTCCGGCTTGTCGGAGCCGTAGCGGCGCATGGCCTCTTCGAAGGTCATGTGCGGGAATTCGCCGAATTCCAGGTCCAGCACTTCCTTGAACAGCTTGCGGATCATGCTTTCGGTCAGGCCCATGATCTCGCTTTCATCGAGGAAGCTGGTCTCGATGTCGATCTGGGTGAATTCCGGCTGGCGGTCGGCACGCAGGTCTTCGTCACGGAAGCACTTGGCGATCTGGTAGTAGCGGTCGAAGCCGGCGACCATCAACAGCTGCTTGAACAGCTGCGGCGACTGCGGCAGGGCGAAGAAGCTACCGGCGTGGGTACGGCTAGGCACCAGGTAGTCACGGGCGCCTTCCGGGGTGGCACGGGTCAGGATCGGCGTCTCGACGTCGAGGAAGCCGTTCTCGTCGAGGAAGCGACGGATGCTGCTGGTGATGCGCGAACGCAGGCGCAGCTTGTCGGCCATTTCCGGGCGACGCAGGTCGATGAAGCGGTAGCGCAGGCGGGTTTCCTCGCCGACGTCGGAGTATTCGTTCAGCGGGAACGGCGGGGTTTCCGCTTCGTTGAGCACGTTCAGCTGGTAGCCGAGGATCTCGATGGCGCCGGAAGCCATGTTGGCATTCACCGCACCTTCAGGGCGCTTGCGGACCTTGCCGGTGATCTGCACGACGTATTCGCTGCGCACGCGGTCGGCAGCGGCGAAGGTTTCGGCGCGATCCGGGTCGAACACGACCTGGGCCATGCCTTCGCGGTCACGGATGTCGAGGAAGATCACCCCGCCGTGGTCGCGGCGACGATGGACCCAGCCGCAAAGGGTGACTTCCTGGCCGTCCAGGCTCTCGTTCAGTTGGCCGCAATAATGGCTGCGCATCATGATGGTGGTTTCGCTTCTCGTGATTCGTGTATTCGGTGGAGGCCTTGGCCGCCCGCAGAGGGCTAATACTGCAAGACCCGGTCACAGCATTCAACTCAGTCGGCCTTGTCGCCGCCTGCCAGATTCTTTTTCGCCCCGGTCTTGAAGTCGGTTTCGTACCAACCGTTACCGCTCAGGCGGAAGCCTGGCACCGACAGCAGCTTTTTCAGCGCCGGCGCCTGGCAGGCCGGGCAATCGGTCAGCGGCGCGGCGCTGATCTTCTGCAGCACTTCCATGCGGTGCTCGCAGGATGCACATTGATAGTCATAAAGGGGCATGGGTGTCTCTCGTCAACCACAACGCTGGCTGCCGGGGCAGCAAAAAGCGGGATTATATATGGTTAGCAAGCACTGCGCAGCCCGCCAGGCGATCAGCGCACACTTGGCGGGTCCAGCAGCCAGGCGACGCAGATCACCCTGATCAGCCCGCTGAAGTTGCGCACCCCACCCTGGCGCAGGTGAACCTCGCGGTCCACGTAGGACAGCACCGCGCTGACCGAGCAGCGGTTGGCCGCGGCGATGCGCTCCAGGATGCCCCAGTAGACGGCCTCCAGCCGCAGGCAGGTGGAAAAGCCGTTGAGCCGCACCGAGCGTGACACCGGCTGGATCTGCAACATGTCGAAATCCGCCTTGAACGGGTCGATGCACTGTTTACCCGGCCAACGCCCCTGGCCAGCCACACGTTTGCTTGCTTGCATCATGCGCCACACTTCCTCGTCACAGGTACCAGGTGGCCTATGAAGCGCTGATGGGCGAGCTTAAAGCAGCGGCAAAATCTTCCCGCACAAAATTGCGCAGGACCTGTAGGAGCGGCCTTGTGTCGCGATGGGCTGCGAAGCAGCCCCAGGGTTTGAGTGCAATTGCACAAATTGCCGGGGCTGCTTCGCAGCCCATCGCGACACAAGGCCGCTCCTACAAGGGCCGGTACAGCGCTGGGTATCTACTTGCCGTCGAGCAGCACCCGCAGCATCCAGGCGGTTTTCTCGTGCACCTGCATGCGCTGGGTCAGCAGGTCGGCGGTCGGCTCGTCACTGACCTTGTCCACCACCGGGAAGATGCTGCGCGCGGTACGCACCACGGCTTCCTGGCCCTGGACCAGCTGGCGGATCATCTCGTCGGCAGGCGGCACCCCTTCTTCCTCCTTGATCGAGGAGTGCCGCGCATAGAATGCATAAGCCCCCGGCGCCGGAAAGCCCAGGGCGCGAATGCGCTCGGCGATCGAGTCGACCGCCAGCGCCAGTTCGTTGTACTGCTCTTCGAACATCAGGTGCAGGGTGCGGAACGACGGACCGGTGACGTTCCAGTGGAAGTTATGGGTTTTCAGATACAGCACGTAGGTATCCGACAACAGGCGGGACAGCCCATCGACGATGGACTTGCGATCTTCTTCACTGATACCGATATCGATTGCCATGAAGTTCCCCTTTCCATAAGGCTTGAGACCCAAGCAGGTGACGACCACTGTAGCAACACTTGGTACACGCCGCATGTGACATGGCGCAACACATCGCCCGTCGCGGCCTGCGGTTTGAGTAGCCTGCGGCTTTACTGTTAAATAGGCATGGTGCCACCCGTGCGGATTGTCATTGCCGGGTGCATAGGCTGGCCTGCCACGTGTTCGCGCTCTACACCTCATGCGCACCGTGCTGCCAGCTCTTCCTGTGATCGGCCTTATCAACTGTGAGCCAACCCCATGTTCAAGATCGTCCATCTGGTGACGGGCGTGGCAGCCTTGCTGCTATCGCTCATACCCAGCCTGAAAACCGATGCGACCCCCTTCCTGCAACAACCCGACGCGGTCTACCTTGCCCTGCTCGGCCTGCTCAACCTGGTGCTGGCCCCGGTCGTGCCACTGTACTACCGCGGCGCGCGGCAGCAGTTGCAGCACCTGGCGTGCGCCCTGCTGGTGGTGGCCGTGGTGCTGCAGACCCTGACACTGCTGGCCCGCCCGGAAATGGGCAACCTGGCCGCACTGGTCTGCGCGGCGCTGGCCGTGGCCGTGCACCTGGCCGTGGGCTTTGCCCGCATCCCGCGCAAGGCACGCGCCAGTCAGCACGCGGCGCAGGATGCCGGCAATCGTGATACCGGTACCGTGAAGTGGTTCAACACGTCCAAAGGCTTCGGCTTCATCTCCCGCGACTCGGGCGATGATATCTTCGTGCACTTTCGCGCCATTCGCGGCGAAGGCCACCGCATCCTGGTGGAAGGCCAGCGCGTGGAGTTTTCCGTGATGCACCGCGACAAGGGCCTGCAGGCCGAGGATGTGGTTGCGGTAACCCGCCGCTGATCCAACTTGTCGAAACCATCCCCTGCAGGAGCGGGCATGCCCGCTCCTGCAGGGGTTCAGGTATCAATAATGAGGCGGTGGCGCCTCGTCCCCTTCGCTGCCGTACTGGCCAACCATCTCTTCGTAACGCTTGATCAGCTCGGCCATCTGCAACTGCAGCCGCTCGATCACCCGCCCCTGTTCAACCACCACGTCATTCAGTGCCTGGATGGTGTCATCCTGGAACGCCTGGCGTGTTTCCAGTTCGACCACTCGCGATTCAAGCGACATGTCAGGCCTCCTGGTAGCCGGCGAGCTGCAGCCCGCTCAGGCGCTGGCGAATGGCTTGCACCTGGTCGTCGGTGTAGGCCACCGCCGGGCACTTGCCCCACACCGGTGCCGGCCAGGCGGCGTCGTCGCGCTGGCGCACGATCACGTGCATGTGCAACTGGCTGACCACATTGCCCAGGGTGGCCACGTTCATCTTGTCGGCGCTGTAGCTGGCTTTCAGCGCTTCGGCCAGGCTGGTGGTTTCCTGCCACAACTGCTGCTGCTCCGCAGCATCGAGCTCGAACAGTTCGCTGATGCCGGCGCGCTTGGGCACCAGGATGAACCATGGATAGTTGGCATCCTTGCTCAGCAGCAACTGGCACAGCGCAAACTCCCCCAGCACCAGCGAATCCTGCTGCAAACGCGAATCGAGGACGAACACGGCAAATCTCCTTCAGGCAGAACCAACCCGCGTCACGCGGAAAACAGGCCTGCAAGGATACCCTGCACGTTCCCGGTAACACAGCGCTACTTTTCGCACCAAAATGAGGCCGCCCGTACACCTCGCACCACACTTGCCACCCCAAAGGTGACGCTGCATGAACAAGTTGCGGTAACACATTGACTTTCATGACAGCTTTTCAAATTTTAATGATTCTTGACTGTGACACCCCGTCAGGCGGCTCCCGCCCCGTGTTTACGGCACTTTCCGACCCCCGGTAGCAGGTTTTGTGAAAATTTCATGAAGCGTTGCGAATTTTGAGCACGCTTGTTGCATTCCTTTCACGCCAAGTCGGCACGACATCTGCATCGACAGGTGTACGCGACAAATAACAACAGCGGCATTGGTTACCAGGGAGTTTCCCCAACCGGAATCGGTAGTTACAGGTTCGTTACGGTGAAAGAAACAGCGCTGGTGTTGTACGGCCCTTAAACCGGGGCGTGATTTGCGACATGGAAATACTTAAAAGCGACATGGTGAAAAAGTTCCGAAAAGGATGTTTATACCCATATCGCCAACAACAGTCAGCGTGCTATACATTTTCGCCGACATAACAAGAAAGAGCTGCCCCATATAACTAAAACACTTGGACGCAGCGGTACTCTTCCTAAGGAAGGTCTGAAGTAACCCTGTATTTCCGGTCGACTTCAGCCCTTGCTGCTTTTGAAAGCGGGCCGTCGATCAAAAT